>CAYZQX010000091.1:0-11515 GCA_964480615.1 uncultured Chitinophagales bacterium
CGCTTAATTGACACTAGAAACTAGACTCTAGACACTGGACTTTAATTCGTAAGATCTAGTGACATAAATTTAAAACACCAAACTCCTAAAGATTGTAATCGTTATTGTATTATCGCAAATCGTAAATAATTAATCGTAAATCGCGCAGCCAGCGATAGGGATGCGGAATGGTTTAGTCTTGTATGCTGACTCCCTTTGTGAATGTCTTTAGTAGGATTGATGCCATTAGCTTTGTTTATTTTGTTTTGATAATTAGATCAGGGAGACAGCATACAAGACCGAAACGCAGTGGAGCCTGGAGCAGCCCGGACCTGTCCCTGAGCTTAGTCGAAGGGCAGGTATCGCCCAAATAAAAATGCTAGATTCTAATCATTATTATATTGAGTAGGAATGGAATCTATTCTCATTAAGAAAAAATTTGATATTTAAATATTGTTCATTTAGTTTGTATATTTATTTTGAACTTCTTTGAATATAAAAAATAACTAGGTTATGGTTTTATTAATATTAAGGAATTAAATCATTCGCTTGTTGCATTATAGATGCAATTAGGTATCCAAGAATAATTCACCACTTATATGATCTGAAAACAATTTGCCTTTATTAGTTAATATAATGTTGTTATGTTTATCTAAGATTACTAATCCCATAGTATGAAAGGTGCTTGCTTGTTTTATTATGAATTCCACATCATTAGGTGCTGCGAGTTCAAGCAATCTATCATAGCGACATCCCCATTGTGTGCGCAATGAGGTGAGCAAGTATTCATTGCAACGTTGTGCCTGGCTCAATATTTCTATCTCTGCGGGGATTTTATTCGATAAGATGGATCGTATATATGCGTTGTTATTTCTTATATTATGCTGCCTATATTTTCCATTATAAGAATGCGCAGATGGTCCAAGACCTAGGTAGGGAATATTGTTCCAGTAAGAACGATTGTGGATAGAATAAGCGCCTGGCTTGCAAAGATTTGATATTTCGTAATGCTCATATCCAGCTTGAGGTAAGTATTCCATAAGCATCTCAAATTGTTTCGCTGAATGTGATTCATCAGGCGCTGGAAATTTTCCATTTTTAATCAGCTTATGTAAGGGTGTTCTTGATTCTACAGTGAGGCAATAAGCTGATAGGTGTGGAATATTGTTTTTAGTTACCCATTCTAAGTTTTTTTGCCAGCCATCATTGGAAAGGGTAGGAGTGCCATATATAAGGTCAATGCTCAGCTTTGTAAAACCTGCATCACGTGCTATGTGTACACAAGCTTCTGCCTCTTGCGCATTGTGAGCTCTATTCATATACCGCAAGTCTTCATCATAAAAGGATTGTATGCCTATGCTCAGTCTATTCACAGCCGAAGATTTCCATTGACTAATTGTTTGGTTATTCAAATCGTCGGGATTGGCCTCTAGGGTAATCTCAGCATCTACAGCAATGTCAAAATTTTGAATAAGCGATTCCCATATCTCCTCAAATTCTTTTTGACTCAATAAGGAGGGTGTGCCTCCCCCTAAGTAAATGGATTGTATTTTTGTGCCAGAAAGATAATTTTGTTGTAAAACCATTTCTCTCTTTAGTGCGTCTATATATGCGGACTTATATTCTAGAGACGTGCTAAAATGAAAATCACAATAATGACAAGCTTGCTTGCAAAATGGTATGTGAATATAAATTCCTGACAAATTATGTTAATAAATTGATTTGATAAAACATTGCAAATATATAATTGTCCTGCTTAGTTTGGTCTTTGAGCTATCAAGTAATGCTCAAAAAGATTATTGTACTGCTATTTTCCCAATACCTACAGAGGCGGATTGCCCATTAGTCAGTGCACTCAGTCAACTCACAGATTCCATTAGTATTCATAAAAGTATAGGTGCGCTCACCAATGGTTGCAGGGAGCTTGGCTGGCTAGCCTTCAACATCGATACAATATTTTTTTCTACTGATACAGTACACCTCCACTTATATAATGGATCGAGTTATTCCTCCTCATCCTTGATGGTGGATAGTGTAACAGCAGGAATCTTGAAAAAAATTAATTATGGATTAAGGACTAATTATAGCTGGGCGGAACTCAATATGCTCAGAGAAAAGTTATTGCACTATTGTGAAAACAATGGCTATCCATTTGCCAAAATCAATATCCAACCCATTGATAACGATCCAATAAGTAAACGCGGTAGTAAGGATGAAAGGGGTTATAATGAAGGCTATAAGCTTACTACGGACTTATACAAGCGAGTCTTGTTAGATACAATACAATTATATGGCAATGTTAAATTGGCTAAGCGGATACTCTATAGGCATTTTGGTCTTGTAAAAGGGGAAATGTATAATGAGGCTTCTATAAAGGCTATACCTGCTCGAATTAAGTCATTGGGTTATGCCTCAGCTGATCGGCCAGCGAGCATGTTATTTTTGGATAATCTAGCCTATCCCATAATACATTTAAAAAAGAATAAAATCAATCGTTTTGACTTTTTACTAGGGTTTTTGCCAGCGAAAGAAAAGGGCGATAAAGCACAGATTACTGGGGAGGGACACCTGGAATTACATAATATCCTAGCACAGGCCGAACGAATTAAGCTAAACTACAGAAATTATCCCAAGCAAGAAAAAAGATTTGATATAGCTCTTGCATATCCATATCTGCCATTTGTTCCAGCGGGTATTGAATTTGCATTTGGTCTGCTGCTGCAGGATACCTTGTTTCGTGATATAGGTTATAAGCCTGGCCTGTTTTATGAATTTTTTCCTCAATGGGAAGTCAAGGTGTTTTATGATTCTAAACGGACCAATCTTTTGTATGTCGATACCCTAAAATTGGCGCAGGGAGTTTTGCCAGCTCAATTGGATATGAAGAGATCTTTTTGGGGAATAGGTGTGAATGGCAATACACTGGATGAACTTTTTAATCCAAGAAAAGGATGGTCATTAGAAGCGCAAATCTCCATCGGTAAAAAAAATCTTGAGGTTAATTCGGCCATTAAAAATTATATGAGCCAGCACCCTGAAAGGATAAATCCATACGATACATTATCCTTAAAAACAACTCAGTTGCAATCTCAGTTGTTGCTCAAGAGATATTCACCCTTGGGCAAGCAATCGACATTATTGTCTTCCTTAGCATCGGGATGGCTAAGTGGCATCGCTAAATCAGCTGATCCCAATTTCTCAAACGAAAAATTTAGGTTAGGTGGATTTAGATTAATGCGTGGTTTTGATGAAAATTCCATTCTTGTAGATGGATATATTCAGAGTACTTTGGAGTATCGATACCTGCTTGGCAAGTATTCTTATCTTGCACTATTTGTAGATCAAGCATATTTTGCGAACTTTGCAGTCTCGGGATTACAGGATAGCTGGAATTATGGGGTCGGCGCAGGATTTAATTTTGAAACCAAGGCGGGGCTATTCAGCTTGTATTATGCACTAGGTGCAGATATTAAGCTATATACCTATGATCCTGATAAGTCACCACAATTTAGAAATGGAAAAATACATTTTGGGTACAATAGCTTTTTTTAATCACAGTTTTGATAAATCATGGATTTATGGTGTTATTGTGCTATTGTTACACATACAGTTGGTTGCTCAACAATCGGTGCCTTTAGGCGATAGCCTAAAACCTAGATCATTGCCTGCTAATAACCATCAGGGAGCTACAAGTTCAGGAAATATTATTCAGCCTCAAAGAACTAATTCATTTTATGGCACAAGTCAGAGAGCTGAATACAGCACAGCTAATACAGAATATTATTCTTATAGTACCCCATTATCGCCTAGGATGCAATTGTATAAGGATTCTATTATGAAAGCGCAAGATTCCTTATTATGGCTTCTGGATATTAAGGATTCAGCGGTGCCAGGAATGAGCGTGACTCATCGCGGATTTTTGGAGTCGGAAGGCGGATTTTATGAAGCGGGGGCAGGGGAGATAGGTAAAGAAGAAAGAAATCTGCCACCCACTTATAACCGATTAATGACGATTTTGTTTTATATTTTTTTAATCATCTTTCTATTACTTGGCTATCTAAAATATTTATTTCCTCATTATTTTAAAACCCAGTTTTATACGATCCAAAACATCAATTTAGCGCGTCAGTACTATGAACAGAACCTCACTGGGTTTAGCCTACCAACCTTATTGAGTACAACGTCATTTGTGTTGTTAATTGCTGCTATTATCCTAGCAGGGAATTATTTTTTAAAGTTTGTACCCGTTGAAAATTTTAGCTTGCTGGGCTTGGAAATCATATTACCAGCAGTGATTATTGCCGTAGCGTTGCGATTTCTCATGTTGAGGTTGGCAACCTATATCGTCCCCGATGAAGGATTGATAAAATTTTATATGGATCATCATTTTTCCTATATGCTTTTGGCAACATGTTTGTTATTGCCTTTAGCCAGTTTCTTCTGTTTTTATGGGATAATTCCTAGGTTGTGGTTGTTATTAATCCTGTTTGCTATAGTGATGGGATTGTTTCTTTTATTACTGCTGAGGGGATTATCTATTATGTATAGTATATGGATGAATAACAAATTTTACTTTTTTATCTACCTTTGCGGGGTAGAATTTCTGCCAATGCTATTAGTAGCAAAATATTGTGTCCAATTTACCATCAAATAAATCGATCTAAAAATGTCAACCGAGGATAATAAACCTTCACATACAAAATTGAAAAAGGTAAAAACAATACTAATCACTCAGCCAAAACCTGATCAACCAAAGTCTGGCTATTTTGACCTTGAACAGAAATACAAGATCAGAGTAGATTTTAGAAAATTTGTTGATATCGAAGGGGCTAGTCTTAATCAATTTAGAAAAACAAGAATTAATCCGCTTGAATATTCTGCACTAATATTTACAAGTCAATTGGCAATTACGCATTACTTTAGAATTTGTGAAGAATTGAAAATTAAAATGCCTGCGGAGATGAAATATTTTTGTTCTTCTGAGGCGATTGCATTATACCTCCAGCGATTTATTGAATTCCGAAAAAGAAAAGTTTTCTATGAAAAAACGGGGAAGTTAAATTTGAATGAACTGCTTTTAAAACATAAAGCTGAAGAAAAATTTCTATTTCTTTGTGCTGATTCCAAGATTAATGATTTGCTAGATTTCTTAAAACTACATCAATTTAACTTTGATGAGAGTGTTATATACAATGTCATTAATTCAGACCTCAGCGATTTGAAGGAAATAAAATACGATATGTTGGTGTTTTTTACGCCATTGAGCATAAGATCCTTATACAGTAATTTCCCTGATTGGGCGCAAAATGATACCTTGATTGCCACTTTTGGTGAGGCAGCAGCTAAGGTAATTGAAGAGCGTGGACTGAGATTGGACATAAGAGCCCCCACAGTTGATGCCCCCTCAATGCCAATGGCAATTGAAAACTATTTAAAAATTTCTAATAAATAATAAAAAAATCGGGCATGTTAGTGCAATTTTTATTACTATTGTCCTTTATTTATTAGTTAAGCATAAATATTTAATTTTTGCAAATTTTATTCAAGTTTTTTGTCTGCCTTATTGGTGTTTGTGGATATAGTGTAATCGCACAAAATTTTCCACAGATGAGCTTGTATAATGTGACAAAGATGGCTCATAATCCAGCTAATACCGCTATGGAAATTGGGATGGAGTTAGAGGGAGCAGGAAGATGGCAGTGGGTGGGCCTCGATGGTGCGCCAAAAACCCAAATGATAGGTCTGCAAGCTGATTTGCCTGGAATTAAAACCGGTGTAGGGCTAGGTCTAATTAATGACAAAGTTGGGTTGATGAATCATTCTCAATTGTTTCTAAATACCCGATACACGCTTGTTCAGAAAGATTGGAAATTGAACATAGGCATCCAAGGTCTATTGGGCATTATGGAAATTGATGGTACGGGCCTCATTACCCCACAAGGTGACTATGAAGGCAGTATTAATCACCAAGACAATATCATTCCTAACACAGTCATTTCCAAAGGATTAACGATGAATTTGGGATTCGGTGCGATTTTTGTTTCAAAAAAGGATTGGTTATTAGGAATTTCTATACTAAATTTGCTGGATAGTAAACTAGAATCATCCAATTCTAGTCAATTACTATTCTCTGGTAGAAATTTTGTTCTACAAAGTCAAAACTTTTTCGATATAGGATATAATTTTCAACTAAATCCTTCGTTGTTAATAAAGTCTGATTTGGTAGATATTCAAGCAGAGGTTCAGGGGGATTTAGTTATTAGGGAGTTTATCCATTTTTTAGTTGGTGTAAGGGGATACACCAAGCACACACTAGACGCAGGAATTGTGGGTTTGGGTTGTCAGATCAGAAAAAATATTTTTGTAGCTTATGCCTATGATTTTGGACTTAGCAACCTCGCCTCAGCACATAATGGTAGCCACGAGGTTGGTCTTAGGTTGAAATTTGGAAACTTTTTAGTGCCTGAAAAGGGAAAAGTAATTTTTAATCCTCGTTTTTTATAAAATATTTGTATTTTGGCCGGCGTTTTTATAATTCCGACCTTTTTTTTCAAAATAATAGTAGATTCTATTTTTTGGAATTTTTGTCAATTTGAACAAAACTATTAAGAGCTATATGAAGAATTTTTTGTTTACCAGTGCCCTGCTGATTTTACTAATGGGCATTTATGGTTGTTCTAACAAAGGCGGTCAGCCAAATGGCCAATTGACTGGTGTGAATGATCGTCCAGATTGGGGGGTAATTAACCCTTATGGAATGGTGTATATTCCTTCAGGTACTTTCCATATTGGGCAAAGTGATCAGGACATCAACAACACCATGACCCAGCGTAGTAAAGCAATTTCTATTCAGGGTTTTTATATGGATGATACTGAAATTACTAACAATGAGTACCGTCAGTTTGTAAACTGGGTAAGGGATTCTTTAGCGCTTACAATGTTAGATGCCTATGTACAGGCCGAAACTGAGGACGGAGCAACTTCAGATAAGCAAGTGCTGGACTGGACTTATGAAGTAGATTGGACCCCGGGTTCGGAAGATGCCGAAGCACTGAGCGGTTTATATTATAATGGAGATGACCAGTTCTGGGGTCAAAAAGAACTAGATACACGTCAGCTTCAATTTGATTACGAATGGTATGACTGGAAGGCTGCTGCTGCTAACAACAAAGGCAAGCAAGGAAAAGGCCGTTCAGAATTTATTCGCAAAGGCAAAACAGGTATTTATCCTGATACGTTATGCTGGATCGCAGATTTCTCTTATTCATACAATGAGCCAATGGCTAGAAACTATTTCTGGCATCCCGCATTCGATGACTATCCAGTTGTAGGAGTTAATTGGGTACAAGCTACTGCTTTTTGTTACTGGAGAACCAAGTTATGGAATGACTTCGCTACTGCTAACGGTCAGACAATGGGCGAAACTTTCCGTCTTCCTTTTGAGCACGAGTGGGAATATGCTTCTCGTGGGGGCTTAGAAAATTCACCTTACCCATGGGGTGGCCCTTATATTAGAAATGACAAAGGATGCTTGCTCGCTAACTTTAAGCCTGGTCGCGGTGACTATCCTTCTGATGGTGGTCAATATACTGTTAAAGTGGCCTCTTATCATCCTAATGATTATGGCTTATACGATATGTCAGGTAATGTGGCCGAATGGACATCCTCAGCTTATTATGAGAATGCCTACTCATTTATCCACGATTTGAATCCTGATATCCGTTACGATGCAAAAGAAGAAGATGCTGTAACCCTAAAGCGTAAAGTATTACGTGGAGGATCTTGGAAAGATATAGGTTATTACCTACAAACTGGTACTCGCCACTGGGAATACCAAGACACAGCAAAATCATACATAGGATTCCGTACTACATTGACCTTCTTAGGAAGATCTATGGGCGACTTTAAAACCAATTAGTAGGTTTCCATATTATAGCTTTAGTTTAACAGACCTCATAAGTCTGAACGCAAATAGTTTGCAAAAAAATCAATAAAACAAATCATTTTTTTAACCCATTTAATCATTTCATTTTTTTATGGCATTTTATCATTCAAACGGCTTTAAGTATTTAAAGAATTTAATCATCGGAGTAGGTGCTGCGGTGGTAATGGTTGGAGCATTATTCAAATTAACTCACCATCCACTTGCCGATACTTTCTTAACTATAGGTCTATTAACTGAGGCTGCGATCTTTGCACTGCAAGGACTTCTTCCCCCTCACGATGACTACTACTGGGAGAAAGTGTATCCAGGATTAAATAAGTACTCAGCTTCTGCTTCTTCTGGGGCTTCAAATTTATCTGAAGATCTAGACAAGGCATTGGCAAAAAACAACATCTCTGGCGATGGTCTTAGCCGCCTAGGTGATCACTTAGGTAAGTTAGGTGCTAGCATGGAAGGTCTTTCTAAAGTAGTTAATACAGCATCAGTAACCGATGAATTTACTACGGCTGCAAGGGGCGCTGCAAAAGCATTAGAAGATGTAAAGGTAAATTATACCAATGCTGCTACAATCGCTCAAAGTCTTTCAGCTGCTACAGATGGTACTCGTAATTACCACGAGCAAGTTCAAGCAATCTCTAAAAACCTTGCAGCATTGAATGCTGTATATGAACTAGAATTGCAAGATACTAATAACCATCTTAAAGCTATGAATACTTTCTATGGCCACCTTACCAATGCTATCAATAACCTTAATGAGTCTGTTGAAGACACTAAGGCTTATAAAGCTCAAATGGGTAGCCTAGCTAAAAATTTAGCTTCTCTCAATACAGTATATGGCAGTATGCTTACTGCTATGGCTAATGGTTCTCGTTCATAATAGTTAGGTTTAATTAAGCCAAACAATTTTTTTTGTAAAATCTAATTAGAAAATATGTCGATTCCTAAGGAACCCAGGCAGCAGATGATTAACATCATGTATTTAGTGTTAACCGCTCTGCTCGCCTTAAATATATCCGCCGAAATCTTGAACGCGTTCAAGATGCTTAACAAAAGTATTGATAACTCAAATGTTTCTGCTGATCAAAAGGTAGGTGACTCTATGAAGCGCTTTGCCGCATCAGTAGAAAAAGACCCTTTTGGTAAACCTTATTATGATATTGCAGTCGAAGCCGAAAAAATTGGCACCGACTACTCTTCCTACATTTCCACGCTAATGGCTGATATGACTAAGATGTCAAATGGCCCTGAATTTGCTAATGAGACAGAGTTGAAAAATGACCGTGAAAAGGAAACCACAACTCGAGTTCTTGTAGAAGAAGGTAAAGCAGCAGAACTAAAGGATAAATTAAATGAAGCGAAAAATAAATTTATCGGTTTGTTTGACTTAACAAAAAAGAAATCAGATGGAACTCCGATGTTTAGTGATGCCGATGTTGCCTCACTAAAACAAGCGATCGCCATCGAAGATTACAGCTTACCACAAGTAGATGAGCATGGTAAAGAAACTACTTGGGAACGCAAGACTTTTTATCAAATGCCTATCGCACCAGCTATTACCCTTATCAATAAAATGAATAATGACGTAAAAGCAACAACTGCTGCAGTAGTAGATAAATTGTATAAGAAAGTTAACGAAGCCGACATCGTAATTGATAATTATGTAGTGGGAGTAGCGCCAAATGGTACTAAGTTTATACAAGGTGAAGAATTTATGGCTGATGTATTTCTTTCAGCATCCTCTTCACAACAAAAGCCTAGTATTTCCGTTAATGGTTCTGGTATGCCGCTCGATGCTCAAGGTATAGCACACTATAAGTCTGGTGTATTAAACAGTACAGGTGAGCGTTCATTTAACTTTGTGATCAACTATAAAGATGTGCACGGGGTGAATAAAACTGTTAATGAAACTAGAAAAATTACAGTAGTACCTCCTCCTGATCACGTAGCTGTGGTTTCTCCTACTAAGATGAATGTGTTTTATATAGGGGTTGATAATCCTGTAGCAGCATCTATTACCGGTATTGCTGCTAGTGCGACCAATGCATCTATGTCAGGTGGTACAATATCTCCTAATGGATCAGGACAATACACAGTGCGTGTGCAAACTCCTGGTAAGGCAACGATCACACTTTCTGGTAAAAACCAATTAGGCAAGACTGTATCTTTGAATTCAGAATTCCGTGTAAAGCGTATTCCTGATCCAACTCCTGAAGTAGGTGGTAAGTCTGGTGGTACAATGGGTACAGGCGAATGGAAGGCTCAACAAGCCGTATTCGCTATGTTAAAAGATTTTGATTTCGATGCGAAATTCAATGTAATTGGTTTTGAAATGACTTTAGTTGAAAAAGGTCAGGACTTACAGATATGTAATAACAATGGCGGAAGGTTTGAAGGTACATGTGCTACCTATCAACAAAAAGCTAAAGTGGGCAATATCTATTATTTTGACAATATTAAGGCTAAAGGGCCTGATGGTAGCACAAGAACTTTACCATCTATTTCGTTTAAGATAAAATAAAGTATATATAATGAAAGGAATCATTCGTTTCGGCTGGATGTTTTTTCTGGCCTTTTCATCTCTTGTTACATTAAGTGCTCAAGAAAGCAATGAGTCTAATGAGACTAATGAAGGTTCATTACCTGGCCAGGGTCCTGGCGGTGGGGCTCAGTTTGAGTCTCCTCGCGATGGCGCTTATGATAAGATCGGCGTGAAGGAAAGGATTCCTCTGGTTTACGACGAAATTCGTGAAGCAGATGTATTATGGGCTAAAAGACTTTGGCGTGTTATTGATACACGTGAAAAAATGAACGAACCATTTGTTAACAGTACAAACCCTTTTGTATCCGTTCTCATTGATGTAATTTCTAAAAATCCTGATGTTCAGCTTTTTAATGATGATCAGTTTAAAGAATTATTGACCTATGATGATGTACAAAAGAAAATTGCATCTGTTGATACATTGGAGGTTTTGAATCCTGACACTTATGAGTATGAGAAAAAAATCGTGAAAAACGATTTTAATCCCACTACCATACAAAAGTTCAGATTAAAAGAGGATTGGATATTCGATGAGGAAACATCTACAATGGTGTGCCGTATCATGGGTATTGCTCCGCTTCGCGATGTGACTGATGATAATGGTAACTATCGTGGTCAGGAAGTTATGTTCTGGATACACTATCCTTCTATGAGACAGCATCTTGCAAGGCTGCCCGCATTTAGCAATGAAAATGATTTGGAAGTAGCTACTTGGGAAGATATTTTTGAACAGCGCCATTTCTCTAGCTACATCATGAAAGAAAACAATGCTAAGGATATTCGTATTAGCGAATATGCTGAAGGTCGTGATGCACTTATGGAATCTGAGCGTATCAAGAAAGAAGTGTTTGAGAAAGAACACGACTTGTGGGAACACTAAAAATGTAAATTCTTAATAGTAAGGCGAAATCGAGTAAAATCGGTTTCGCCTTTTTTTTTCGCCTATGGTCTTAGCTTTTCCTTAGGGCTTGCTAAATAACTCATAATTATTCGATTATGGCGATGCCTGCGGCCCGGGTTACTTGTGAAATATTAATTTTTTAAAGGTAGCA
>CAYZQX010000092.1:0-11470 GCA_964480615.1 uncultured Chitinophagales bacterium
GTGATAGGAGTCAGTGAATAAGACTAAACCATTGCGCATCCCTATCGCTTTAACTTGACACTAGATTCTAGATTCTAGACTCTGGACACTAGACTTTAACTAGTTACTGCAACCAGCTTCAGTATCGTAAATCCTAAATCGAAAATCGAAAATCGGGTATCGTTAATCGCGCAGCCAGCGATAGGGATAGGAGGGGTTTGTGCTGTTGTGGCGGGCTTTCAATTGCTTTGAATTAATAAAGCCGAAAGCCCGCCACAACAGTACCGTAGCGCAAGCAAATCGAGCTTGCGAAGATTCTGATGGCCTTTAAAAACTAATAAAATCAGAAAGCCCTCGTATAGCCCGGGCCGGAGGCATCGCCATTAGTGTACTTATAAATCATTGTCCTTATTAGTAGGTATGTAATTTTGATGGTGCTTAAAGGCATTAGTGCAATCATAGCAATGCTTGAACACCATAATAAAATATTTTACTTTGATTGATCAATGTATGTCAGTATGACTTCCCCATGCGACTTGCTCTTTACTGGAAAAAATATGTTGTTGATATGAAAATTGCCATCTATCAAGAAGCTGGTTCTATGTACGCCTTGTATTATCTTTCCAAAAAATAATTTGTCGCCATATACACCGTAATCCATACACATCTTTAGCTCAGTATCACATAAGAGCGGAAAGGGTAGGGCGTATTTTTTTTTAAATTTGTTGTGTGATTTTTTATCGTCTGGACTTATGCCAATCAATTGATAACCTTTTCTCTTTAATTTTATATAATTGCTTTTTAAGTTACAGGCTTCTATCGTACAAGTCGGAGTATCATCCTTCGGATAAAAGAAAAGTACAAGCGGTGATCCAATTAGCTGAGATGACGAAATTATTTTGCCATTGTGATCTTCTAATTCAAATGGTGGTGCAAGGTCTCCTATTTTTAAGTGATGAATCAATGTACTGGTAAATATTATATTTTAAAGTTGAGACGCAATGAATTTTGGTTGCCGATTTTATCAGTCACTTCTACACGCATTTCATGATTCCCTTTTGATAGATCAGGATCAGCATAATAGGTTAAGCGATTATACTTAGCATCGAATTCCGCGATAACCCATACATCATCAATATATACATTGTAGTTTGCTATGCCTGATAGATCATCTAGCATTTGAAATCTTATTTCTTTTGATTTGAGTATCGAACTGCTAGGATCTTTGGCAAGACATTTTATAGTGGGCATAGACTGATCGAGTGCTATATAATATTGACCAAACTTATAGGCAGTTGCATTGAACCACTCAGTATTCCAGTTCCCTATTAGTGGCCTGGGATTCGAGCCAGCTTTTTCGCGATATACGATGAGTGCTTTGTCTTTTTTATCGCTTGGTACCTTATCGCCTCTTATACTGATATTGTATCCAGTATGCACAGGGGTGGTGTAATTATCTATTTGATGAATGGAGGAATAGCAATTGCCTTTTTCACTAGGCAATATTGTATAATCAAAACAGATGTCTCTATAAAAACAACGATCAGGGAAATGCAAGTCAGCCTCTTCGAAATTTAAGTGATTGCTGCTATTATAATTTAGCTTACTGGTGAATGTTTCTTTATTGTTTTTTGTGGTAATGCCTAATGAGTCTTTAATAATATTGAAACTCATGTAACTTGTATTGTTTTTGACATCACTAACTTCAATTTTTATCTTATGAATTTGGCCATCACCTAAGTTTATTAAACCCCTGTTTTGAACATCATAGATTCTTAAGTTGTTTCCAGTTTCTACAAAGCATTTATTGATTGAAGAGTTGTGAACAATTTCATTGTAATAATCGATATGGGCATTAATGTATTTTGACTCTTCAAATGCGATATCGTCGGCAATCATTTCATATACTTTGTGCTCATTATCAAATAATTTAATGGAGTATATTCCATTCCAATTAGAGGCCCCACTCATTTGATCAAAGCACTTTATTCCTATACCTACTTGATCATCTTTGACTCTTAGTAATTCAAATCCTGCACCGTATTGGTGATTGCCAAGGCTCTTTGTTTTATATTCAGTACCTGGCTCTATATCGCAATAACTTTCGACGCCAGGATAAATATTTAGGGTATTAATAAATGGGTAGGTGTTGTCACTTACTGGTAGGTTAAATTTCAATGGATTGAGTGCGTGTTCTGTTTTAGTGTCTCTAATTTCAAAGTGAAGGTGTGGTGCATTAGAACCGCCGGTGTTTCCTGAATAGGCAATTTGCTGTCCTTTATTCACTATGACCTGATCAGGCATAAGATCGAAGTCTATTTCAAAACTTTTATTTTTATATTGTTCATTTCTTACTAGGTTTTCTATTTCGCTATTGAATTTTTTTAAGTGGCCATACACAGTAGTGTAGCCATTAGGATGTTCGAGATAGATGGTCTTGCCATAACCCGATGCAGACACTTTGATTCTTGATATAAAACCGCCTGCTGCTGCAAGTATAGGAAGTCCTTCTTTGCCTTGTGTTTTTATGTCGATACCTGCATGAAAGTGATTAGTCCTCAATTCACCAAAGCTGCCGCTCAGATAAAGCGGAATATTGACAGGAGGGCTAAAAAAGTCTTGTGGATAGGATTTAGGGACTGGTGTACCTAGATTAGCTGGCTGAACAGGTGGTGTTACAGACTCGGCTAATTCGCCATTATGTTCTGAGGCTAAGGGTCGCTTAGGTGGCTCAGTGGTCTTTCCTAAACTGAGTGCGGTAGCTCCTAAAGTGGAAATTAAGATGATAAAGAATAAAAGGCGCATAACTGGTGGTGGTGCGCAAAATTATACTTATTTTCTCAATAATACTACAACATGTGCTGCAAGGCCTTCTTCACGTCCCACAAAACCCATTTTTTCATTCGTAGTCGCCTTGATCGAAATGCGGTCTAGTCCTACCTGTAATATTGGGGCTAATGCAGCTTTCATATCTTCGATAAATGGTTTGATTTTTGGTTTTTCTAATATCAGACTACAGTCCATATTTACCACAAAAAAACCCTGATTTTTTATCAGGGTCATTATCTTAAAAAGAAATATTTTGCTGTCCATATTTTTATTAGACTGGTCGGTATCAGGAAAATGGATCCCTATATCACCTAGCGCTAGTGCGCCGAGAAGGGCATCACAGAGTGCGTGTATTATTACATCGCCATCGGAATGTGCTTCTGGACCTTGGTGGTGGGGAATTATAATCCCTCCTAACGCTAATGGCCTATTAGCCACTAGCCTATGCACATCATATCCTATCCCTATCCTTATATCCATAATTGACAATATTTTATCGCCAGAGTAATGTAAAATGGAGTTGTTGGTGTGTTATTCTTGTTCTTCTGATTCAATGGCGTCAACAGCAGATTTTGGGGCTCCCTTGCCAAAATTGAAGATAATCCCCACTCTAAGCGTATTTTCTAGTGGGTGGTTTTTCAAGCTTGTCGTAGGAATTAAATAGCTAAAATTAAAACCAAGAGTATTGAGTTTTAAACCCACCCCTAAAGTTACATACTTTCTATTGCCCTTGGTTGCATGCTCATTGAAATGGCCGGCACGTACTGCAAATTGATTGTTATACCAATATTCAAGGCCAAAGCTATACATTAACTCTCTCAACTCTTCCTTGCCCCCACCTGGTGCATCAGAGAAAGAACCAAAGATTCCACTCAATAATGATTTTTGATTGCTTGTGCCGATATTATCCACTGGTGTAGGAACTAATAACTTGTTGATTTCGCCAAGAATTGCTACTTTGTTGTAGTCATTGATGTAATAATTGTATCCAACACCTAAACCGATATTAGCGGGTAAAAAATCTTTTTCTTGCGTATCAGTGTAAGAAACTTTGTTGCCTACATTTGTAATAGCAAGACCAGCACTAAGGTCTGATTTATAATTGAGTTCTTTTTGATAATACATGGAAATATCAGCAGCAACAGCATTTGCAGCTTTTATTTGTCCGCCACCTTCACTCAATTGTCCGTTGGCGAGGTTAGAATTGACATATTTAATTGTTAGACCAGTGGAAAAATTCTCAGATAGTTTACGAGAATAACCAAAATTAATAACTAATTCCTTGGGATTGAACTGGCCAGCATCTAGACCATTCACGTCGGTAAATTGTATGGATCCCAAATGAAAATAGCTAAATGATGCACCCAATGCTTGTCGGTCATCAATTTTTAAATAACCTGCTAAATGACCGATGTATATATCGCCCACTAATTCCCTCAGCCATGGGGTGAAGTTCGCTTCAACACCTCCTTCGTTTTCAATAAATGCGAGCTTGGATCCATTCCAATACAAAGAAGAAGCATCGGGGGTGCTGGCAATCCCCAAGTCTCCCATCCCACCGGCACGCGTGTCAGGATTGATCCTCAAAAAGGGAACTGCGGAATAAACTGTATTAATTCGTCCAGTAAGCTGTCCAGTTGTAATCTGACCGAGAACTGAACCAGAAAAAAGAATAAAAAACAATAGATAGACATAAAATGTCTTATAGAAGGAGATTTTCATAATCAAAAAAAACTTTGCAAAAGTAAAACTTTATTATTTGAGAATAACCAATTTTTCGAGTTTGGATGCAATTTCAGTGGTATTTGACGAAACAGATAGCCTATATACGTAAACGCCTCGTCCTATCTTTTGCCCAAAATCATCTGTGCCATCCCAATCCATATCAGTTACCCTATTGCCTACGGCTGTGATATAACGCTCAAGTGTGCGAATTAGTCTCCCTGAGATGGAAAAAATTTGTATTCTTACTTTTAACTCTTGTCCAGGCTTGTTGTGCTCAAACCAAAAACTGGTATGATCAGTGAATGGATTGGGGTAATTCATAATGTGTGACAAAGCCATGACGGCATCATTTTCCACCACGAATTCCGTAAAATTTTCACCTGAATTATTAATCGCATCCCAGGCTTTTACAGAGATATGGTGACGACCAGGACTCAAGTCGCTGAGCGGATACCTAATTTCACCCTCAGTAAAATTATTGAGATTGCTCTTGTAATAATCGTTTAGTACAATGGCGTTTTGTTCATCTTCATCTAATATGGCGACTAAATCATGGCCTATACCAGTGCCTAATGTGTTAATCCCACTTTGATCAGTAACTTTTGTTACTAGAACGGGATTTTGGTTTGTAATCCCTCCAAATACAAATTTATCATCATTCATATAAATTTTGATTTGTGGACCAATTGAATCGGGTATTGCTAAGGGTTGAATATCCCCAACTTGAATGGTAGTATCTGCATCACCTGCAATACGATCATTGTCATAGGAAAAATAGCTAATCTTACCATTACCTATATTGATTGCGATGTCCTTGGGTACCACGAAGTTAAATTGAAATTGGCCATTGGTCACTGTCGCTCTTCCCTTGAACAAGGTATTTTTTTGGATTTTATATGGGGCTATATTGCTGCCTGGATCTTGCCCTTTTGTATAATTTTCTAATTCTTTATCGAATACCGTGGAAATTATCTCACCATTAAAATCAGTTATTGGTTGGTTTTGAGTATTAACAATTTGACCTTTTATGGTCAAGAAAGCTTGTGCTTTTAATGTGTCTGTTGGTTCGCCTGCCGCATTTTGTATGCTTGTCGTTGCTACTTTGTAAGTAGGATGTATGAGCTTGAGAGCAGGGTCGCCTAGTAGGGTGAATTTTCTATTATTATCTCCTGTGGCACTGGATCCTGGTGCATTTTTGGCATTGCGTGAAGCTATCCCTAATCGCGATAGATCATCTTGGCCTATCGCAAATAAACTGTGTAAAAAGTCGCGGTTCATAGTTTCGTTTGAGCTGGCATATACCAGTCTTACAGTAGTCATGTTCGCAATCGCTCCTCCCTGAGCGCTTGTCACTAATAGTTCACCAGCACTAGTTTTGTTGGGATCATCATAGCGGCTAAAACTGCAAGTAGCAGTTATAAAAACAGGTAGCTTGTCGATATTTGTCCAATTGACCAATTGATTTACGCCTAATATTCCCTCATGAGCCAATCCACGTTCCCCACCATGTCCTACATAGTTCATGATTAAGCTGCCATTAAATATCTTGTTATTAATGGCTTGGACTACATCAGGGTAAGTAGCCCCTGTAGCGCTTGAAACTTGTGGGTATGCATCTAAATAAATCTTATCTATATTGTACAATGGAAAATTGTCTTTTAGGTAATTAGCATGATGCTCAGCGTGGTTAAAATGCAAATTGCTATCTTCGTCATCGGCAATAAAGGTAATGTTGTTAGTCCATTCACCCTTGGAATTGTCGCTATAGTAATTATATACTTTATCAACCATAGCTTTAGCATCTTCTACATTAGAAACAGGAAAGCGACCTACTGCAAGCTCTAATGTGTTTTGTGAATCATCAAGATCAAATCCCTCTGAATCATCTAACAGCGCAAAGTAATCATCACTAGTATAAGATTCTATCGGATCTATAGAATTAGGACTTTGATAAGTGGGAATGTAATTCGTATTGACACTTTCGTCAACAGTGATGTTTTTATAATCGTAACTGCCATCACCAAAGAGTACTAGGTAATCAGGCATCTTAGTTTCATCGGAACCTGCTCTATCATAAAACATCTTCATGTAATTTCTTATAGCGCTGATATCTTTTTTGCCTCCAGCAAATTCTTGGTATATCTGATCTATGGGTGTAATTTGCACATGGAGCCCTTCTGCCCTATGAAGTTCTGCTAAGCGTTCCGCTTCATCGTAAAATAAGTCAGGAGTAACTATAACCATATTGGGAAAATCCACAGCATGTAGATTTTGATTGGCTTGCTTTCCTATGGCTTCAGGTGCTAAATATTGTGATTGGTCGAATAATACAAATGTTTGAAAAGTATTCGTGTGTGATTTGAATTGTCCATTGCTTATAATATATTCTTCTATTTGATAAGGATTGGTAACATTCCAAATTCTCGTATTCATATTGCTATTAGCGATTGTAAATGAGGAGACATTATTCACTCCCACTGAAGATTGATCTCTAATATGGAGCTGTCCCGTGGACAACTTAATTTGTTGCTTGGCAGTTACCATAAGATAATCTAACCAACCTTGACCTTGTCCTGAACTGTTATAGTATTTTACAACAAAATTAAGGGAAGCATCTGAAGGGATGAAATTAGCTTGGCCTGTATTGCTTAGTGCGTAGTCACTTTCATATCCACCACTAGTGGTACCAATAGATAAAGATATAATGTTTTCATTACTTTCCTTTAATGTAAAACTGCTGCTTGTTGAAAAAGCCCTTGCTATGCAACTGAGCTTTGCTGTCACCTCGCTTCCTGAAACAAAATTCGGCAAGTTAATACTTATGTTTTTTTCGGTACCCACATTATATACATCACTGTACCATTCTTTTCCGCCATACAAGAACAATTGTTTTTCATCTTCCTGTACCCACAAATAATCGCAAGTTGTGGATTGATAATTATCTATTAATCCATTATTATCAACTAATGGGATCTCTAAACTTGCCCCTTTGTCAAAACTAATAAAATAATAATTGGCATCGTCGTATATATTGATCTCATAACTATATTTTGTGATGTTCTTCCATTGCCATTGATTAGGGCCTTGTCCATAAAAAATCACATAATCGTTATTGTCAAAAATTCCATTTCCATTGATGTCGTGAATTTCAGTGGGAATGGGTTGCAAGTCATCGGGCCGATCAGCTCCTGCTATTTCTGGCAAGAGACCAGCACCA
The DNA here is from genome assembly GCA_964480615.1 of uncultured Chitinophagales bacterium. Classification (GTDB taxonomy): domain Bacteria; phylum Bacteroidota; class Bacteroidia; order Chitinophagales; family UBA2359; genus CAYZQX01. The sequence goes on from CAYZQX010000092.1 coordinate 7,751, forward strand.
TTGCCAAAAATTCTAAATTGATTGATTGGTGCTGAAGAAGATATACCAAGATCATCGAGCAAGTTTCTGTCGATCTTGTATATCCCATCTTGTGTGACTTTTATCTTATATATATCGCCACTGGCTAATACTGATTCCTCGGTATAAGTAAGGCCGCGACCAGAAGCTGCGATAGCTGATTCAAACTGCGCACTGAGCTCAAAACGTATCAATTTTTCCCAAATACCAAATTCATTCTTTCGAATCGGAGAAAACTGGTATAAGATCTCAGGTTTTTTTCGGGTAATTCTTGATCTAGTTATTGGGTCAGGTATTTCCAAATTCATAGTTTCCCATAGAGCGATTTCCGCAGTATTTGCATTTTCCCAAATTGGATTTACTATTGAAACACGATATTTGCCATATTGACTTACAGGTATCACGGTAGCGTAGATAGGAAATATTTTGCTTTCAAACGTATATATAGCACCATCAAAACTGGGGATTTCTTTAGTTTGGTTGGAATTTTCTATATAGACGGGACAATATTTCATAGCCCAGTTTAGATTAATTATCTCGCTGGTCGGCTGACTATTTACAAAATTTGAAAATAATACCATGCAACATATCCACAAATTGAGTCGTTTATTCATCGTACTTTGTTTTATTAATTATTTTTGCCAAAAAATTCACCTGACAAATCTATCTTGTTAATGATAATACGGCAATTTTGATGGTAAATTTCGTACTTATAATCTAAAAAATGAAATTAATTAATAAAAGATGGCATTTGCTGCTTTTGAGTTGCATTAGCTGGATTTCGATATTGGCACAAGATCCAGAGTTTAGCCAATTTTATGTGGTGCCTCAATACCTTAATCCAGCATTGATAGGCTTTTCAGAATCACCGCGGGTAAGTATGATATTGAGAGATCAGCATGTAAGCTTCGACCATGCTTATCTTACCACTGCCGTCCAGTATGATCAACATTTCTATAAGTGGCGTAGCAGTATTGGTGGCGGTATCCTTGCCGACCGTGCAGGCGACCTAATGGCCACCTATCGAATAAATGGCAATTATGCCTACCAAGTTGACATTTCTGATGCTTTCCATCTCAAAGTGGGTATGGGCATGGGCTATTTAATTCAGCGATTGAAGGTGGAAAACGCTTTGTTTGCTTCTGGGTTGAATACTAATACTGGCAATATTTATGGCTGGCCTGCTGATGCACCAGCCTTGGATCGAAATACCTTACACCGTTTTGATGTTGATGCGGGCATTGCTGCCTACTCCTCAAGATTTTTTGTTGGATTTTCTGCTAAGCACATAACCACTCCTTCGCTTGATTTTACCGCTACTGGCCCTAGTGGGGTTGACTTACCAATGCGATTTTCAGGTCAATTTGGAGGAACTTTCTATCTTGGCAAAGATTTTGTCCAAAAAGAGCGGATGTATGTAACGCCGAACTTGCTTTTTGTAAACCAAGGCGAGTTTTTTCAGACAAATTTGGGTTTTTATGCAGGCAAGAAAATATTATTTGGCGGAATGTGGTTTCGACATACTATGGCCAATCCTGATGCGTTTATAATACTTGCAGGCGTAAAAGTGAGAATGGTAAAGATCGGTTACAGTTACGACTTTACTGTTTCTAAAATCAAGACGAGGGCAGGCGCTCATGAGTTGTCTCTTATCTTAGATTTTGGATATAATGACAATAGCCAGCTGAGAAATCGCCAAAGAAAGGCCTATCAGTGTCCTGACATGTTTAAGCCTTAGAAAATAATTTTGGTTTAATTAAAAGTTTATTTCTATTTTTGGAACTTCATTTGTTAACCGAACAAAAAAAAATGATCATAAAATGAAAAAATTGCTAAATCTCTCCGGTGGAATAATCGTATTACTGGGAATTTTTGCGATGAGTGCTTGTGGAAAGGGCAAAGGTGAAAAATCTTCTGCCACAGGCTGGACTTATAACGACCCGAAATGGGGAGGATATGAAAAGAGCGAAAATGTAGAACAGCAAACAGGTCCTGGCCTCGTACTAATCGAAGGCGGAAGATTTGTTATGGGTAATGTAGAGGCGGATGTGATGTACGAATACCATAATGTGCCGCGTACAGTAACAGTTTCGTCGTTTTATATGGACGAATGTGAGGTTTCTAACCAGCATTATAGGGATTACGTATATTGGACATCTAAAATTTTTGGAGATGTGTATCCTGAGTTAGTAAAAAAAGCTTTGCCCGATACCTTAGTTTGGCGCGAAGAACTTTCCTATAACGAACCTTATGTCGAAAATTATTTCCGTCATCCTGGTTTCAATGAATACCCTGTTGTAGGCGTTAATTGGTTGCAAGCCAATGAATATGCTAAATGGCGTTCTAATCGCGTTAATGAAATGTTAATGGTCGATAAAGGATTTATCGATTATGATGCTGAGCAAAAAGGGGAAGATCACTTTGACACCAAATCCTATTTGTATGGTCAATATGAAGCAATAGAGAAAAAAGGTATGCCTAACCATGATCCTAATGGAGAGCCTACACGTAAGGTTAGGTTTAGCGATGGTATTATGTTGCCCGATTATCGCCTTCCTACTGAAGCAGAATGGGAATATGCAGCATTGGCTCAAATTGGAGCAACTGTTGAAGGTACTGAGCAAGTAACAGACCGCCGTATATATACTTGGGATGGCGCTGGTATCCGCGATGAAAAGCATGGTAAAGGTCAAGGACAAATCCTTGCTAACTTCATGCGTGGTCGTGGTGATATGATGGGGGTTGCCGGTTCCTTGAATGACAACGCTGAGATAACTGCACCAGTAAAATCCTATTTACCTAATGATTTCGGATTATTCAATATGGCTGGAAATGTGAATGAGTGGACGCTTGACGTATATCGCCCTAGTACAACTCAAGATATGGAAGACTTTAATCCTTATCGTGGTAACGTATTCCAAACTATGGATATGGATGAAGAAAACAAACCTCAACGCGATAGCCTAGGTCGTATAAAGTATCGTGAATACTCACAAGATGAGATCGGAAATCGCTATAATTATCGCAAGTCTAATGTTATCAATTATGGTGACGGTGATGAAGAATCAGGATTCGTGTATGAAACGAATGTGGCAACTCTTATCAGTGATAAGTCACGTGTTATAAAAGGTGGATCTTGGAGAGACCGCGCTTATTGGTTATCACCAGGTACACGTCGTTATATGGATGAAGATCAAGCATCAGCAGTTGTGGGTTTCCGTTGTGCAATGATTCGCATAGGAACACCAGATGGAAATGCTTTTAAAGCACCAAAAAATACAAAAGCAAAAGCTAAATATAAATTATAAGATCCTTATTGTAGATCTTTTAATTATAGATTTTAAGAGGCTATCTGCTCCATTGCAGGTAGCCTCTTTTCTTTTGTTTAATAGGATAGATGTGATAGGTTGATTTGTCGAATTGCTGAAATGCTTATGAGGCTATTTAAAAACTGAATAATATGTGAATTGAATTTTATTCAGGATGTATCCTATCATAATTGCACTTATTACTATGACATGCTTTGTTGATGCAGCGCAATATTAATTTGTGTATGCTCAAATAATCAAAAATATTTGGGCGATGCCTGCGGCCCGGGCTCTACGCTATACTCCTCGCTCCTAAAGTCGCTGTGGGGTGTCGCTGCGATCCCTATCGCGAATACAACTTGAAGGAGCAATGGCTATGAGAAGACATTTTATA
>CAYZQX010000093.1:0-11465 GCA_964480615.1 uncultured Chitinophagales bacterium
GTGTGTAAACACAAGCACAGGTTGTTGTATTGTAACTATCGGTCGTCGCGCAATTATTGTCATTGCATATTTGAGTACAACAAGGACATGTACCTCCACAGTCAATACCTGTTTCAGTTCCATTCTGTATGCCATCCGTACAACTTGCTACGACAACAGGATAACCGCATATAGAAATATTATCTACAGCTGCACCCCAAGTCCATTGCCCTTCGTCATCATAGCAAAACTTCACCTTGAAAGCAGCGATATTATAAGCACTAATATCAAAAGTTATGTGTCCTGTATTCGATGTGCCATCGCTATAAATGGTTACCCATGAGCTTCCATTCCATACTTCAGCGGTAAATAGTCCGTAGGTTTGATAGGGTTCATTTTGGTAATCAAATTGCAGGCTTATATTTTCATAAGTGCTGAGATCAATAGTATTAGAAATTATACACCCTTTACCAGCAGGTCCTATATTATTGGCGTCAATCCCTATATCATCATCGTCTATCACACCTAAGCAACCAGAAAAGCCATCAGCTGGTCCTATTCCTGAGGAGTTTTGCTGAAAAGGATACTCGCCAGTACAATTAAATGAAAATGGGGTATTATATACTCCATTATAAGCATCTTTACAAGTTCCTACATTATTATAGCCAGAGGCAGTCATCGAAGTCGTCCAGCCCGCGGGAATAGCGCACCCATCGAATCCTTCTTCCATAATGAACACTGTTGCACATATACAAGTTGAATCTGGTGCATCATAGGTTATTGAATCACTACATAGAGGCGAGCTGAGTGAATAAGAAACTACAACCCCTGCTTGTCCATTAGAGGGTAAATTCGGAATAGTAATCACCTGCTCGGTACCTGAGAAAACTTGAGGAAAGCTTACACCATTAACCACAAGATTAAAATTACCAGTCAATCCAGCGGTGTAAAGCGTTACGCCTAATGTATACGTTCCCAAGCTGGCATTACAAGCTGTTATTTCAGTAGCTAAAAATTCAGGACATGTCGATGGACAAGCACCGAGACATAGTCTGCTAGCTACATGTGTATTAATGGCATTAATCGAGGCGGTGGACCAGGTTACAGCACTTGCATTAACCGATGGAGCCATTATAAAAACTGAACCAGAAGCATCATGCGAAGCACCAAAATTGTGTCCTAACTCATGCGCTACTGTACACCGCATATTTTGTGCGATGGTAGAAAAATCTTGAACAACATTGTATCGAGTTGCCGTACACACCGCTGTAACCCAAGCGAGACCTACTGTGGTACCATCAAAATTTCTATTGGAGTAGTGTGTGCCTACATCATGGGCTACTGAAAATCCATAAGTAGCCCAAGCTACAAAACTGTCTAATAATACTCCAGGATCGGTGGAAGCATTCCAAGGATCAGCACCTGAACTACTTACCGTATAAATCTCAACAATTTTAAATCTCAACTCATCGGCAAACTCATTATCGTAATTGGCCTGCACAAGATTAGTTATCGATGTTACATAATTTGCTACTCCAGTAACTGAACCCTTCTTTACAGTCATTGAATAATCCGCTGCAATTGCATACTCCACGATGTAACATTGTCCTAATTTATAATTAGGCATTGGTGGTAAATCCTGTTCTTTAACTCTATGCATTTCACTAACTGCACAAGTATGATTGCTGGGCTTGGCATCTGCAATATCATAGACTATATAATAATTATTGGGCACAGTATTATCATAGGTACTGAGTGGCTCAATGATATAATCCTGATCACCCGCCCTAATCTCTCCAAGAAAAAAATCATTTGCTATGCTAATAGCAGCCATCGAATTGGCTACATTCTTTACCCTACCCTGATAGTGTTGAATGGATAACTTTTGCGCCTCCAATCCACTTTCGGATTGTACCTTTAGAATAGGGACTGTATTATCCATTATTTCGGATGACCATAAATCTAATGTATAGCCGCAACCGCCTAGTTCTACTTGCATCTCTAAGGATTGGGTCTCCTTGAGATTTGGCAATTTGCCTAACTCGATAATTTTGTAACTGAAAAAATAATCTGCTAATTTCTCAGATTTATAATGATTGGCGTCAATCGTCTTTCCAACTATGGAAATAATTGAGTTTTGACCACTTGAATCTAAACTAATACTAAAGAATAAACATAGAACTATAAGTAAAAAGCTATTGAATTTCATCCCCCGAATAATTTTAAGTAACAAATATAACAATCTTTAATATAAATAAAATAATAATTATTAAAAAATACTGGAATTTTTCAATTAATGTAAATAAATTAAAGTGAAATTCATTAATAAAATTTTGACAAAACCTAGTTTGATCTTTTCATTTTATTTCGGATAAAACCCTTACTATTATATGCAATTATTGATAATTTCAAGCGTATTTTTCTTCCTGCCTCCACTTTATAGAAAATACTGTTATATTACTAACTAGACAAGGCAATTACCTTACTATAAGCAATCATCTCAATAACCTTACTCATTTTTAACTAATTATAATGAAACAAAATCTTAGAATAAAGTTAAAATACATCTTACTTATAAATCTGGATTGAATGATGAATAAAAGGACAAATTCTTTGCTTTTGAATGGCCTAATTACAAGGTATTCAAATGTTATTTAATCAATGAACTGAATGAAGAAGGTCCTAATTCAATACTTGTAAAAAGCAACGGATTAATAATCAAATTTACTTAATGTCTTAGTCAAATTTTCAAGCCTCCTTGTTACTTATCAGACCTATTAGATAAATCAATAGCAATGGTCATGGAACTATTCATATTGATTTTGAATAAGAAAAATAATTTTGTTACAACTCCCATTACTCATTTCACATTATATTCTATATTTGCAAAAAAAAACCTAATGCCATATCCCAATTTTTTCGATTTACTGGTTTCTGAGGAGCTTGTATCAAGGATCTCTAAAATAAATAAGGACACTATTCCATTATGGGGTAAAATGAATGCTGGCCAAATGATGGCGCATTGCTGCGTCCCATTTGAATATGTATATGAAAACAAGTATAGCAAACCCAATTTTGTTATGCGATGGGTACTTAAGACATTTGTAAAACCTAAAGTGGTCAATGAATCGGTGTATAAACAAGGAATCCCTACAGGCCCTGATTTTATCATAACTGAGCACAAGGATTTTGAAAAAGAAAGAGGTCGGCTAGTACAGTTTGTACAACAAACGCAAAAACTTGGAGGTGATTATTTTGACGGAAAAGAATCACACTCATTTGGGGTATTGAATCGCACGGAATGGAACAATATGTTTTATAAGCACTTGGATCATCATCTCCGTCAGTTTGGAGTATAAACTATAATGCAATACCATGCATGGTGGACACAACGCTTCAGCCTATTATGATCCATTATGTTCAGCCAAAATATTCTCCTTATCTTTACACCTCAAGGCTGTTTTTCTTTTAATGATTGATTGCTGACTCTTTTTCTAAGATTATGAGTTATAGGCAAAAATTTTATTAGTATGAATAGGTGGAATAAAATTTATAATATTATAATAGAACATACAATTAGCAATTGAATACACTCAAAAAAATATGGTACTCTTTTCCTATTCAGATCATCATTGTACAACTGAAATATGATTTCTTATTACTGAGTGTATGGATATTTTTTGCTTTACTAATCAGTGGTGCATTGTTCAAGTCGATGGGATTCCATTACTTATTCTTAGAGCCTGAATACTTAGGTATTGTAAACTTTAGAAGCTTTTTTATCACGGGTCTTGCATTTGGAGTATTTTTCCTCACTTGGAATATGGCCAGTTATAGCTTACAGAGTTTTCGTTTCCCTTTTCTAGCAGCACTAAAGACACCATTCACCCATTATTGTCTCAATAATTTTATCATCCCCACTGGCTTTTTTCTGCTTTACAATTATTATATTTATAAAATTAATTACAACGAAGAAGCGGTAGGCACGGAGATTATTACTTTTTATGAGGGCCTATTAGCAGGTTTCCTCATTTGCCTATTTATCATTGCTCCCTATTTATATTTTACGAATAAAAATATAAGGCAGATTACCCATTCATCGAAGATAAAAAAGAAGTACAAAACCCTGAGCACACCTGAGGAAATGCTCACCAATCAAAATGATCAAAACAGCTGGCCAGTGGATTATTACCTGAGTACGAGTTTATTGCCTAGGGCGGTAAGGCGTGTAGATCATTATAGTCAGGACTTACTCAAAGCCGTATTTCGCCAAAATCATTTAAACAATTTCATCGTTCAGATTTCTCTGATTGTAATATTGCTATTGCTTGGTTACTTAGTAGAAGTTCCTGTATTTCAGTTTCCACCAGCCTTCGGACTTTTTATTGGTGGTTCACTCTTGGTGATGTTTGTTGCGATGATCAATTATTGGATCAGTGGTTGGAGCTTTTTTGTATTGATCTTTTCATTAATCATTATCGATCGGCTTTCTGGTTATGATGCATTATTCCCTAAAAACAAGATGTATGGCATTGATTACACCATAGCACCAAAGGAATATTCACTAGCTACAATCAATGAAGATTTAACACCTCAAATCATAAAAAGCGATATTAAATCAGGAATTAAACTGCTCAAGAATCGCAAAAAAAATATCAAAGAGAAATACCCTTATGACAAGCCCAAGATGGTAATTATAGGGCTAAGTGGTGGTGGGAGTGCTGCCGCCTACTGGACGATGAACGTGCTACAAAAAGCCGATAGCCTACTCAATGGCCGCCTCCTCGATCAAACATTTCTCATCACCGGGGCATCAGGTGGTATGTTCGCCGGTGCTTATCTCCGAGAGCTGTATCTCCGCAAGGAAGTAGGCGACCCCCTCAATATATGGGATCCTAAATGGGCAGAAAATATAGGGAAAGACAAACTCAATGCCTTGTGTTCTATGTTTCTGACTAATGACTTGCTGTGGCCGCAACACGAGTTTGAATACAATGGATTTACTTATACCAAAGATCGCGGCTATGCATTTGAAGCCGACTTCAATCAAGACACGAATTACTTACTCAATAAATCAATAGGTGAATATACCGATGATGAAATGAATGGACTGATCCCCATGCTCGTTATCAGTCCTATGATCATCAATGACAACCGTTCCTTATTCATATCTTCACAACCAGTTTCTTATCTCAGCAGGCCTTTACTGCCTGGCACCTATCATTCCGTACCTAATATTGAAACGGATGGCATCGAGTTTGGTCGTTTCTTTGATCGCTATTGTGCGAATGATATACTGATGACTACTGCACTGCGTATGAACGCCACCTTCCCTATAATCTTCCCTCCTGTATTCCTGCCTACAGATCCACCTGTACGTGTTATGGATGCGGGAATGCGTGATAATTTTGGATATGAATGTATCCATCGCTATGTATCAGCCTATCAGGATTGGATACTGGAAAATATTGATCAAGTGGTGTGGATAGAAATAAGATATAGGGAAAAGCTAGAAGAAATTGTGAAATTTGAACCTGGATTTATTGATCGCTTTTCCATTCCCATCAATCAAAATTATGATAATACTGCTCAAATGATTGACTTTTACAATGACATCACTACGACCGCAATCACCGATATACTCGATAATAGAATTGAAAAAATTAGCTTTGATTTAAAACCCGTGGGCAAGAAAGAAAGAGTTTCCATGAGTTTTCATCTTACAGATAAAGAAAAGCGTGAGGTCCAAGATGCTATTACAAATCCAAATAATGCGCGGTCTATGAATCGCCTCCTTGAACTGCTCAAAGATTGACGACTAGCCAACTAGAATTTTTTTAGGAATTTAGTGACTAGTAGTATTCATAATACATCAAACACTGGACCATGCTATATGAATATTATTAGAGTGTAATAATACAATATCCCACTATTAATCCAACCTCAGTTGGTGATGCATTGCCCTGTATTCGCGATAGGGATCAGAGGGGTTAGTACAGGGGTGGCGGGCTATCGGCAGCTATTTATTTGTCGATTAGCTGATAGCCCGCCACCCCTGTACCGAAGCGCAGCGAAGCCCGGAGAGCCCGGACCTTTAGGTATCGCCCAATTCCACAATTTCTTGTTCTTGAATAAGCCCATATAAGGTATCTAATACCCAGTAGCTAGTATCCAGAGACTATGACAGTTATGGGGCAAGGCCTTGTTGATTGCTATTGATTACAAGTTTTGTGTAGTCATTGAACCAAAAGCACGATAGGTTGTTTGCTTTGCAAGCACTGAGCTTAGAAAAAAAAGCAAGTATTTCAATCATGCGGTTAAGCCATAATGACAATCTCTTCTACAACCATTTTTTTAGCTAGCTAGTAGGAACTATAAACTGCTGGCATTGTGTTCATTTTATAGGGACTGATATGTTTCTAAACCTAGCCCTTTATCGCCTATTCTATAATTAGAAAATCGCCCTTGAGTAATAAAAAAAATTTAGATAATTTGTTTCTTATTACCTTTGTGGACTTTTCTAAATTTTTTCTGATTTTGATATCAACAGGTGAAATGAAACCAATCTTTAATGAAGAGCAATTGGTATTCGTACAGGAATTAAAAAATAGGTATCCGGCGGGCCGACAAAAATCGGCACTCCTGCCATTATTGCATTTCGCACAGGAAACGATCGGTCAGGGATGGCTGCCGGTTCCAGTGATGGATTATGTGGCAGAGCTGCTGTCCATAAAGCCAATAGAGGTGTATGAGGTTGCCACTTTTTATACGATGTATAATACCAAACCCGTGGGCAAAGTCTTGCTAGAGGTATGTCGCACAGGACCTTGTTGCCTAGTGGGTGCAGAACGCATAATGCAGTACATAGAAGAAAAGTTGCGAATTAAGGATGGCGAGACGAGTGCTGATGGTATGTTTACCCTCAAAGGGGTGGAATGTCTTGGGGCTTGTGGTTATGCGCCGATGATGCAAGTGGGTGATCATTATTATGAGCATCTTACAGAGCAGAAAGTGGATGAACTATTAGAAAAATTTCGCAAAGAAAAGTTGTAAGAATGAAAATATTATTAGAACACGCCCATATACCGGGTATTAAATCTTATGACGTCTATCGTGCCAATGGCGGTTATAGATCGGTAGAAAAAATATTGAAAAACGCCATGGGTCCTATGGATGTGGTGGAGGAAGTGAAAAAGTCCGGTCTTCGAGGACGTGGAGGAGCAGGCTTTCCCGCTGGGATGAAGTGGAGTTTCTTAGATCGCAAAACCCCTAAACCAAAATACTTATTGTGCAATGCCGATGAATCAGAGCCTGGCACATTTAAGGATCGCTACCTCATGGAGTATATCCCACACTTACTCATAGAAGGGATGATTGTAGCCTCTTATGCACTGGAAGCCAATACCAGCTATATATACATACGCGGCGAATATAAATGGATAAAGAATATCCTGGAGCAGGCCATTAAAGAGGCTTATAATGCGGGCTTCCTAGGAAAAAATATTCTCAATAGTGGCTATTCCCTCGACTTATATGTTCAGCCTGGTGGTGGTGCCTATATATGTGGTGAGGAGACAGCGCTTATCGAGTCTCTGGAAGGAGAAAGGGGAAATCCACGCCTCAAGCCACCATTCCCTGCGGTAGTGGGCTTGTATGGCTGTCCTACTGTGGTTAACAATGTAGAGACCATCGCCGCAACGCCTTGGATTATCAATAATGGAGGCGAGGAATATGCCAAGATAGGGATCGGCCGAAGCACAGGAACTAAACTAATATCCGCTTGCGGCAATATCAATAAGCCAGGCGTGTATGAGATTGAGCTGGGTGTGCCAGTGGAAGAATTTATATACTCCGATCAGTATTGCGGCGGCATCCCCAATGGCAAAAAGCTAAAAGCAATGGTTGCAGGGGGTTCTTCCGTACCTATCCTACCCGAAAAATTAATCTGTAAAACAGCTAATGGCGACGCCCGACTGATGACTTATGAATCGCTCAGCGACGGTGGTTTTGCCACTGGTACTATGCTGGGGTCTGGCGGATTCATTATCTTCGATGAGGAACAATGCATTGTCCGCAATACTTGGAACTTTTCGCGTTTTTATCACCACGAATCCTGTGGGCAGTGCAGTCCTTGCCGCGAAGGCACAGGCTGGATGGAGCGCATCCTCCACCGCCTAGAATATGGTCATGGCAAAATGGAAGACATCGACCTGCTATGGGACATTCAGCGCAAGATCGAGGGCAATACGATATGTCCACTGGGTGATGCCGCAGCCTGGCCCGTGGCGAGTGCAATCAGGCATTTCCGCCACGAGTTCGAGTACCACGCCAAGTATCCACACCGCGTAATGGACAAGAATCACGTGTACCAGCCACTCTAGTAATAACCTCAATTAGCATCTTCGATTAGCCATTCTGTTTTTAATAAAGGAATGGTACAGTTTCTATTCTATTTTATGGGCATTCCACCTAGTTGCGCTGCGCTTCACTAGCTGTCGGGCTATCCGCTACTATATCTCCGCTACGCTGCGATATAACGCTCCTATCCCTAATGCGCTAACAGCCTCTTGCGGTAAAATAGGCAGGCAATACAACTCTATATGCCATTGTACAATAATGGAAAGAGGTGGAATACTTACCTGTATTACAGGATAAGTCCACTTGTTCCACTACAATTTTCATATACACTAAAAAAATCTAGTCTAGTTAGCCCTAGGCGGCTTATTCGTGAATAGGTGCTACGGGGTATTTCGCCGATGGTATATGTAATAATATTCAATACAGCTCCTATTCCCGCTTACTAATGATGACCTATTAGAGCCAGGTAGCCTATCATCTCCACTAAAGCCTACCAAGAAACCAATAACCATACAAATAAAAACGATGTCCATCTAAAGCTGCCTTGTGTATAAGATTCATTGGCCTGACCAGGCTAATGATAAGAAGGATGCAATTTCAAAAACAAGGAAATTTTTAGCAATTAGGTAAAAAACACCGCTCGATTTTAGGTTAAATATTAGTAAGTAAAAAAACAAAATAGAGTACTTATTAGGCTAGAAAGCTAAAATAATTCCAGTACTTATTGACATAAACGGCGTATAAAATGTGCAAATTACAAATCGGTGAGCTGAGGAAAAGGAATCAAAATTAGTTTTTTGAAAATAAATTTTTTATAAAAATGGCCGCAAATTTTTAATTATTTATTCATTTTTGACTATCAAATTCGCTAAACTATTCTTCATATTTATCAAATAATTACACATATTTTCAAATTATTTGGTTTTATATTATTTATATATTTATTTATTACATTTATTACTTATTGTTAATCAGTTATTTATGCTTCAATTATTTACTAAAAAAGCCCTAAAATATTTTTTCCCATTTCTGTTGATTTCTTCATATTTCTGGCATCGTTATTGAAACCAAAGAAACATTACTAGTTAATTTTGTCTTTTGGTATTTTCTTAATTTATTTTTTTTTGTTATGAGTAAAGAGTTGTTTGAATTGGTGAAATCCTTAGAAAAAGAGGAAAAAAGAAATTTTAAATTAATTGCTTCACAGGTAGAGGGAAAACTTGGCAATTCATATTCGTATTTGTTTGATCTCATTAATAAGTCAAATGTTTATGAAGAGGAACAGATATATGAAAAATTTATCGCTAAATTTTCAGATAAGATATACAATTACACCAAGCACTACCTAAAGAAAAAAATCATTGAATCGCTCATAATAAAATCGAGAGGGGATCAAGGGGAAATTGTATTTACGATTGAATACTATTTGGATTGTGCCAAGTTATTGTTTTCTAAGGGTCTTTCGATACTGGGTATTAAAGAACTTGAGAAAGCAGAATCTCTCGCACTTGCCTCAGAGGCATGGGTTCATCTCCAGCGCATATATGCCAGCCAACTCAATACTTATAAAAAATATTATTTATATGATAAAAGAGGCATCAATGTAGAGTTATTCACGCTAAAGGTTCAACAGATCAAAAAATTTGAAGAGCTAACCTTAGAGCGAAATAGGCTGGAGACTTTATTAGAGCGGGCTAAGTTTATATTGGGGAAAAATAGTATAGCGGCTGAAATCGCACAGCCATTAATCGCTGAAATTGAGCATGTGCCACTACCTTCCACACCTTATCATCAATTTATTTATTTTTATGTACTCACCTTACAGCACATACACCTCGGAGACCTATTAAGGGCGAAGGAAAGTGGCTGGAATGCCCTAATACAAATGGATTCCGCTGAATTGCAATCATGTTATTATGAAAACTACCTAGACTTGCTAAAAGAGCTTGTAGAGGTCAATTGTGAATTAAGAGATTGGTCGGCGGTAGATGAACTGCACAAAAAAATTCAATTTACTGAACGGATACTATTTACGAACAAGATTGTTTCACCTCAAAACATTGATATAATAAAATATGAAAACTTTAGCCTACTCATGTACTTTCACGCCATGGGCAGTTATTCTAAAGTATTAGAACGATCAGAAACTACTATTAAGATGCTGGATTATCCCAATCTCAATACTTCTAATGCCGAAAAAGCAAAATATTATTACATCCTAGCCAATGCCTCATTTGAGCTCAGCCAGTTTAGACCGAGCCAACAAATACTAGAACAAGTATTTTCCAATCTAGGCGTAGAAGACTCTTTAGATCTCGAATATTTTACAAAGATTCATGTATTGTATCTGCTGGTATTATTTGAACTCAAAAACTTTGAATTGGCACAATCACACATTATCGTTCTAAAAAAGAAGATAAAGAAAAATGGATATAAAACAGAAGTTTTATCGGGCTTCCTAAAGCTGATAGAGAAACTTACGGATAAGTTATCTTCTCCAGCTAAGTTAGAGGATGAAATAAAATCTTTGCAAAGCAATATTGAAAACAACCCGAATGAAAAAACATTTATCAATTTAGGAAAGTGGCTTGCATCAATAGATCAGCGGAAGATAAATACACCTAAAACACTAAAAAAACCGGAGGTTAATTAAGACAATATTGTTTTTTATGAAATGAATGGCATCCTTGTATTCGGGATAGGGATGCGGAAGGGTTTAGTCTTATCCACTAGCTCCCTACTGATTCAGATTATGAGCAAGATTCAATTAGCTAAGCGATTAGTGTAACGATAAGATGAAGAGGAGGCAGTGAATAAGACTGAAAACAAATCGAGCTTGCGAAGATTCTGGCGGCCATTGAAAAAAAAAATGCCAGTAAGTGTAGCCTGGAGCAGCCCGGGCCTGTAGGGCATCGCCATAGGTCTATTAATTTTTAGATATGGCTCAAGCCCAAATAAAAGTTGTTAATGCTAAAAAATTTTCTTGTACCACAAGATTTATATGGTAAGACGATCCGAGTAATTTATGGCCAAAAATATTTCAAGTACAAATAGATAAAATAGGGCTTGCTATATAACTCTGAAATCTTTTATTGTAATGGGTTCTAACCAATATAAGTGCAAAGGAT
>CAYZQX010000094.1:0-11076 GCA_964480615.1 uncultured Chitinophagales bacterium
GCGATAGGGATAGCAGTGGATATCCTTTTAGGAGGCTACTCGATGCAATAACTTTAATGATTGTAACATGGTAAGTAGTATGTAAAGAATAGAATAATTTTAAGAATCGAGCCTCCTAAAAGATAGGAACGTATAGCCCGGGCCTGTAAGGCATCGCCAAGATTGCAATATATAGAATACTTGGGCAAGCGTTAATCAAGAAATAGATAATATTACCATTAATAAAATTTCTACACTAAAATATATTTTTTGGGTCAATGATTTTGTAGAATAAATATAAAAAAAAGAGGGGAATTAATCCCCCCTACAACAATTTATATAAAACCAAAAACAGTTTATACTTATTACTTATCTACTACTATTCGTTGATTGAACTAGGCTTTTCCTGATAGGATTCTATTCCAGTAAAGCCAAGGCAATACTTTGGTTTTGAGTATCCACATAGTCCATCTTGGTTTTGCTTGATCAAATGGAAAAGTCATGGTAGGTTTATTATTATAATCAAATTCCGCAAGCATCAATTTACCATACTGTGTGGGAATGGGGCAAGCACTGTATCCATTGTATTCACTTGTTAGATTTTGGTTATTTAAGAAGGATAATAAGTTAGCCACTACCACAGGTGCTTGTTTTCTTATAGCTGCACCTGTCTTGCTACAAGGCGCATTAGAACAATCGCCTAGTGAAAAAATATTGGGATAACGAATGTGTTGCAAAGTATGTTTATTGACCTCTACATATCCGTAGGGATTCGCTTGATCAGCAAGTGGACTCTGCTTAATAAAGTCAGGTGCGGATTGTGGTGGTACACTATGACACATATCAAATTTTATTTCGTGCTTTGCAATATTACCCTCTGCATCTTTTTGCTCATAATAAACGGTTTTATTAGCCGCATTAATTTCGATGGTATTAGCATTGTATCGCACATCGATATTATTCCTTTTTACAACATCTGATAATGTAACTGCATATTCTTTCACTCCAAAAATAACTGAACCACCACTGATATATACAACATTAATTTGGTCAAGCACGCCTTGCTTACGCCAGTAATCGCAAGCTAAGTACATTATTTTATGTGGCGCACCTCCACACTTTATAGGACTCGATGGATTGGTGAACACTGCAGTACCACTCTTCATATTTTTAATCAGTTCCCAGGTGTAAGGAGCCGTGTTAAAATCATAATTACTGCTTATTTTATTCTTACCCATATTTTCTTTTAGCCCTTTAATTTTATTCCAGTCTAACTGAATTCCAGGACACACAACCATGGCATCATATCCTAAGGATTTACCACTTGCACAAGTTATGGTATTGGTTTCGGGCTGAAAGCTTGTTACGGCATCTTTGATCCATTGTGTATTAGGAGGAATAAAGTCCGCTTGATTGCGTTCGGTCTTAGCAATATCGTACACACCTGCACCCACTAATGTCCAGGCAGGCTGGTAATAATGTTTAGTAGCAGGGTCAATAATTTTAATATCCAAATTATTGTTTTTTTGCATCAATTGTGCGGCCACTGATAGGCCCGCATTGCCTCCACCTACAATCAGGATGCTCGACTTTTTATTCGAGGCTGTGGTAGCGGACGTTGTTGAACTTGGGTTTGAATTTGCCATATTTTAAAAAAAGGAATTTTGATTACATTCTATTCTCATTCACAATACTCATCTATCTTGAATTTGCCTGCCTGCTTGCCTAATAATGCCTATATAGTCACTTATAAATTTAAAAGGCCATTATACCCGAACCTTGAATTATACTATACTTCAAATCAATATTTAAGTTATAGTTCTATTAGCCTACCAATGCTGTGCAGCTTATGCCCTCCAATTGCATTCTACTAGCTCTTAACTTCCACCAACTTCGATTGATTAAAATATTTTTTCTTAAAGCCTTCAGGGGTAATTAGTTCGTGTTTTTTAAAAAATTTTCCGAAATAGGAATTGTCTTCAAATCCCAATTCAAAGGCTATTTCTGCCACTGATTTATGCTCGTGGATCAATAATCTTTTAGCTTCTAACAAGACCCTCGTCCTAATCACCTCTCCTGCTGTGACTCCTGTCACAGCGCCACATACGGCATTGAGGTAATTAGGTCTAACATAGAGCAACTCAGCATAATCCTTTACAAAATGTTTTTGCTTATAATGTTTATCAACTAATTGCTCAAAATGATATATTAATTGGATGGATTGGCTGATTTCTCTATTCGCTCCAAGCGGTATAAATGCCCTCTTAAGATCAATTAACAATACATGCAGTAGCAGTTGCAATGTTCTGACATAATCCATCTTTTTTTCCTTATACTCTTGCATCATCCAGAGGATAATTTTTTTCCATGCATCAAACTGTTCATGTCCTACTTCCAAGTATGGCTGCTGAAAACGATAGGTCAAGAATGTAAATTCCGATAATTGGTAATCCTGATACTGTAGAGCAAAAAATTCATTCTCAAAGAATAACAAATATCCATCCAATTGATGATAATCTATCCACTTGTGTACCTGTCCTAGATGCATGCAAGTGATGGAATGAGGCGTGATGGCACTTTCCTTAAAATCTATCAACTGTAAGCCATTATTTCTTTCATTGAACAACAACATATAATAGTTATGACGATGGGGTACACTGAGTTTTTGCATAAAAGGCAAAAACTCCGAAGTATGATAAATTGCAAAATGCATGTCATTTTGTGTAACCTCACTACATTTTATATTTTCAATTTTTGTCATAAGCTTAAGAATCACAAAATTAACTGGCAATAATTAGGGTGGGTGGAACAAAACTGTCTATTAATGGTATTTTTTACATAATGTAAAAAATTATATGCTTTATACTTTTTTTACCTTGCCAGTAGCATTATAAAAGGAACTAATTAACGCTATTCTGTATAAGGAACTTAAAAATAGGCCTGACACTATGTTCATATCACTCATTCACCTGACAATCTAAACCCTATTATCTGGTGATATGATCCTTGTAAAATGTATTTATATCAGGCCTTTAAACCAAAATTCTCAACTTAATTTTATCCTTTACGCTTGCGCTCCCATAATACTATCTATTTCACCCTTAATCATAAAACAAGTAGCATCTGATTGTCGAGCAGCGTGTTGCCTTGATTTAGGCTTTTAATAACTTAGACTGGCAAATAAAATCTGTGAGAGGAACCCCTGCTTCTGCGATTGCCTGTATGCCACCTTCGATTTCAGTAAAATTTCTATACCCTCTTGACAATAGAATACTTGATGCGATCATACTACGATAACCCCCAGCACAGTGCATATAAAAATGCTCTTGTGGATTAATATCTTTAATCCATTCATTGATATCTGATAACGGCCGATTATAAGCATCATTAATATGTTCAGCACTGTATTCTGATTGCTTTCTTACATCTACAATTTTACAATTTCCTTTTTCAAGATCATCTTTGAATTGCGCTGGACTTATCCTATTAATCGTATCAACCTCCTTGCCTGCATTCTTCCAACTTTCAAAACCACCATCGAGGTGTCCGAGTACATTGTCGAATCCTACACGAGTAAGCCTAGTTACTGTTTCCTCTTCCTTGCCCAGCTCAGTAATAAGTAGGATAGGTTGATTCACGTCACCTATTAATGCACCAACCCAAGGAGCAAAATCGCCATTAATTCCTATGTTGATAGACTGTGGAACAAATCCCTGCCAAAATTCATTATTGCTGCGAGTATCTAACAAAATAGCTCCAGACTCTTCAGCAGCAACTTCAAACTCAGACACACTGAATGCTTGCATACCTTTATTGAAAACATTATCAAAGCTTTGATAACCATTTTTGTTCATAGCTACATTCATGCCAAAATATGCAGGAGGTGGTAATAAGCCATCAGTTACTTCGGTTATAAATTCGGCTTCGGTCATATTTGCTCTTAGGGCATAGTTGGTTTGTTTTTGAATACCGATGGTCGAAACCGTTTCTTTACTCATATTTTTGCCACAGGCGCTTCCCGCACCATGAGCGGGATATACAATGACATCATCAGGCAAAGTCATTACCTTGTCTCTCAGTGAATGGTAGAGCAAAGCTGCTAATTGCTCTTGTGTCATGGATGCAGCTTTTTGAGCGAGGTCAGGGCGTCCCACATCACCTATAAACAAAGTGTCGCCACTAAATAATGCTTGCTCCTTTCCCTCTTCATCGATGAGCAAGAAGCAGGAACTTTCCAGCGTATGACCTGGTGTATGCAATACTTTTATTTTAATACTTCCCAATGCAAATTCCTGACCGTCAGCAGCAGATATAATATCGAATTGAGGATTAGCCTTAGGGCCATAGACAATGGTAGCATTGGTGTTTTTTGCAAGGTCTAAATGCCCACTTACAAAATCAGCATGAAAATGTGTTTCGAATATATATTTTAATACTACACCATCTTTAGTCAATCGATCCATATAGGGTTTGGTTTCGCGCAATGGATCAATGATTGCAGCTTCACCATTAGCCGTGATGTAATAAGCACCTTGTGCTAAACATCCTGTGTAGATTTGCTCTACCTTGTAACTTGATTGATTCATATTGATAATAATTTATTTATTTTATTAATGAAAATATTCTTCATCTCATTTTTCCTATTTTAAATTAGTGTGGCAGCTTTTCCCTGAAGTAGCCATATACCCAAGTGCCAGCTAATGCACTCAAAAATGTTATGATCACCACTACAAAACCACTGCCGATCTGTGCAAATAGTGGCCCAGGACATGCACCAGTAATTGCCCATCCAATTCCAAAAATTAGTCCCCCATATATTTGTCCCTTATTGAACTGTTTATCCTCAATAATTATGGATTCACCATGGATGGTTTTTATATTGTAGCGCTTTATTAATTGTACTGATAATAGTCCTACCATTACCGCTGTACCTATTACGCCATACATAAAAAATGATTGTAACTTAAACATCTCTTGGATTCTAAACCAGCTAATAATTTCAGCTTTTACAAATACGATACCGAATACAATACCTACAATTAGGTATTTTACATTATGCCATATTGATTGATCGATAGCTGAATCATTTGTGCACATAGCATCTTGATGGCGAACCTCCTTAGACTGTAATGTTTCTTTATTCATCGTTATAGATATTTAAAGATGAGTGGCAATAAAATATTAGCCGAAAAAAAACCTCCTATCATAAAACAACAAGTTGCAATTAAGGAAGGGATTTGGAGATTAGACAATCCCATAATAGCATGACCGCTCGTACAACCGCCCGCATATCGGGTTCCAAAACCCACTAAAAATCCACCTAACACAAAAAACACAAACCCTTTTAATGTTAATATATTTTCCACTGAAAATATTTGTGAAGGCATAAGTTTGGAATAGTCAGTTATCCCATATTGTGCTAAACTTATTTTTGTAGCTTCTGAGACAACTACATCATTGGGATTCGACAAGAACTGAGCAGCTATTACACCACCTAGTAATACCCCTAACACAAAAAACAAGTTCCACATTTCTTTTTTCCAATCGTATTTAAAGAATGGAATATTTGCGGGAATACAAATGGCACATATATGCCTAAGTGATGATGATATTCCGAATTTTTTATTACCTAAGAGTAACAATGTAGGCACTGTAAGACCTATTAATACTCCTGCTACGGCCCAATGCCATGGTTGTTTGATTATTTCTAACATATAATTATCTGACTACAATTTTTAACCTAATTTTGGTCATTTTGCATTTATTACAACACTTGATGAATGACCATTTAGCAATTTTTTTTTGATGTTATTTTAATGATAATATTTGTAATGTGAATGTCCTAATCAACCTATCAATTCGTTCACTTGTCTCCAAGTTCCACCATTGTAAACATTCGCAATTCCCTTTTGTTCTAGGATGGACTTTGCTTGACCTGATCGATTCCCACTTCGACAAAAAAGTATGATATTTTTATGTCCTTGGAATTTTGCAGATTGATTATTGACCTGATCCAGTGGAATGTTAATTGCGCCTCTTACACTCCCATCAGCAAATTCTTGTGGGGTTCTCACATCCACTAACAATGCTCCTTCTTTAATTATTTTGGCTAGATCAACTTGACCTGCTTGACTAAATAACGACTTAACAAAATCAAACATACTTATATAAAATTTTAATTGTTATTATATTTGATACAATCCCCGATATGGTCTATTTTAAGACTGTTTCTTTGATGATAATATAGATGCCCATCACAAGCACAAACCAGCCAAATGCGGGTTTTAACTTAGCACCATCAATGCGTTTTGAGATCAGACTGCCTATCACTATTCCAAATATGGCGAAACTCGAAACAATAAATAACAAACTCCAGTTAATAATTGTTTCATCACCTTCACCTGCAAAACCGATTAATGATTTCGCAGCTATGATTACTAAGGAAGTACCTACTGCTTCTTTCATAGGTAGTTTCGATAACAGCACCAATGCTGGGATGATTAAAAAACCTCCACCTGCACCTACTAAACCAGTTAATACACCTACCACAATACCTTCTAACAATATTATTGGATAATTAAATGATTGTTTTACCTTTTCAGCATCGACCCCTCTGGGACTTTCTTTCTTTATCATGCTATAAGAGGCTGCAATCATTAACAATGCGAATAGCAGCATCATTAATATGCCTTTGGTAATCACTAAACTGCCTATTGTAATAATCTCTTGTGGTATAGCTGGTACTACATAAGCTCTTGTAAGAAATACAGCAATAATGGATGGGATCCCAAATATTACAGCTGTCTTAATATTCACTAACCCAGTTTTAAAATAAGTAATTGACCCTACGGCACTTGTAAGACCTACTATAAATAAGGAATAGGCCGTAGCCTCAACCGCTTCGACTGAAAACAGATATACCAATACCGGTACTGTAAGAATGCTGCCTCCTCCCCCTATCAACCCCAATGCTACACCTATAAATATAGATGCAATATATCCCATTATTTCCATTTATTGTCCGTTTCCTTAATATTTAGATGCAAAGATAGCTATCTTTCTATGTATAATCAAAATATTTTGCATTTTTTTGTATAAATATTTTTCACAGTGTATGTTCTATTGCATATGAATGAGTTATAATTCAATGTTTTATATAAGAACTATCATTATTTATTCTATTAATACAGCAACTAAACGCCAACCAAATTAGACAGGATTTCAGCAGTTTATCAGACTTTTCACCTATCTTATAAAGCTTTTGACACCACTAGCATTAAACAATTCCATCGGCTTGGGTCAATTTCTAAAATTGAAATATATGCGATATCGCTTGCTGCTATTATTCAACTAGCGAGTAGCACTAACAAGAACATTCGCATTTCATTATAGAGTGACTAATCAGCCGAATTGGTAGCAGTTGAATCTTGATTGTATGGTACTATTGTATTTGCGATAATGATTGAATGGGTTTGTGCTGGGCAGGCAGGTTCATAGTGCTAATAAATCATCGAAATGTTTTATAACCTGCCAGCCCAGTACAGGAGCACTAACGAAACTCTGACCAATCGAGCCTAAGCGAAGATTCTTGCTGCCGATAAAAAATAAAAAATTCGCAAGCAGCCTGAGCTGTAAGGCTTCGCCACAATAACTAGACTTTCAGTTATAAAGCAGATCCTACTTATTTTTTTGATATCAAAATTTTAAAATATCATACTCAAATTTATAGTAATTCAAAAAAGATTACTAACTTACCCTCTCACGATTTATTTTCATTTTTCACCAAAAAAAATTCTTTCAATATGAAGGTCTTCGAAACCCCAAACATTAAGAATACCGTACTCCTAGGGCATAGCGGATGTGGAAAAACCACATTTGCTGAGTGTATGCTCTTCGAGTCCGGCAACATTACCCGACGTGGTACGCCTGATGCTGGCAATACTGTATCAGACTACCATGAACTCGAAAAAGAACGTGGCCATTCAGTGTTTAGCACCCTCCTGCATTGTGAATGGCATGGCAACAAGATTAATGTAATAGACACGCCTGGATTAGATGATTTTATAGGCGAAGTCATTGCATCGCTGAGGGTAGCTGATACGGGAATCATGTTACTCAATGCACAGAGTGGGGTGGAAGTTGGTACCGAGATTATATGGGAATACACCGAGAAATTTAAAACCCCAATGATATTTGTAGTCAATCACATCGATAAAGATAAAGCCGATTTTGAGCTCACGGTAGAACAGGCAAAAAATCGCTTTGGTCAAGATGTAACTGTAGTGCAATATCCCATGAATCAAGGCAAAGATTTCAATGCCATTATTGATGTACTAAAAATGGTCATGTATAAGTTCCCAAAAGAAGGGGGCAAACCAGAAAAATTGCCTATTCCCGATCAAGAAAAGGCGAAGGCGGATAAACTTCACAACGAACTAATTGAATCCATCGCCTCTCACGATGATGGCTT
The DNA here is from genome assembly GCA_964480615.1 of uncultured Chitinophagales bacterium. Lineage (GTDB taxonomy): Bacteria > Bacteroidota > Bacteroidia > Chitinophagales > UBA2359 > CAYZQX01. The sequence goes on from CAYZQX010000094.1 coordinate 8,450, forward strand.
AATGGAAAAATATTTTGATCAAGGGGTATTGAGCGAGGAAGAGATGGCTGCAGGGCTCAAAGCTGCAATGATACACCATGACCTTTTTCCCCTATTCGTATGCTCCGCTAAAAACAATATGGGTTCTGGTAGGATCATGGGTTTTCTCCACGATATAGCGCCATCAGCACAAGATGTGCCTCCTGTACATAGAGAGAGTGGAGCCACCCTGCTTTGTGATCCTAAAGGCCCTACCGTAGCATTTGTTTACAAAACGATTTCTGAACCACATCTCGGAGAAATGTCCTTCTTCAAATTATACAGTGGAAAACTGAAAATGGGCGATGAACTGATCAATAATAAAACGGGTGTGGTGGAAAAAATTCAGCAGATATTCCTTATGAATGGCAAGCAAAGAGATAGTATAGAAGCGCTCTATGCTGGTGATATAGGAGCTACTGTAAAACTTAAAAACACACATACTAATAATACACTACATCCTAAAGGCCAGCCATTTAATATCGAGCCTATACACTTCCCCGAATCTAGGGTGAGAGTGGCCATTACGACGCCTAACAAAGCGGATGTGGAAAAAATGGCCACTGGCCTACACACAATCCAAGAAGAAGATCCAACGGCTATTGTAGAACATAACCAAGAGCTTAGACAAGTAATATTGAACGGTCAAGGTGATATGCACCTCCAAATTATAAAATGGAAAATAGAACATAATTTTAAAATACCCATTGTATTCGAAACACCAAAAATACCTTATCGCGAAACCATCCAAAAGCCTAATAGAGCAAGCTATAGACACAAAAAACAATCTGGCGGAGCAGGACAGTTTGCTGAAGTACATTTTCTTGTGGAACCTTACTATGATGGCATGGGAGATCCCGCAGGATTGAATGTACGCCATCGAGAAGAGCATGAGTTAAAATGGGGTGGCAAAATGGTCTTTTACAACTGTATCGTGGGTGGTGCTATAGATGCAAAATTTATGAGTGCAATCGTAAAAGGCATAATGGAAAAAATTGAATTTGGGCCGCTTACAGGATCTTATGTACGCGATGTTAGGGTTTCGGTATTCGATGGCAAGATGCACCCTGTGGACTCTAACGATCAGGCATTTAAAACAGCTAGTATGTGGGCATTCAAAGAGGCCTTTCAAGGTGCTAGCCCTAAGCTATTAGAGCCTATATGTAACTTAGAAATTATGGTGCCTGATCATTATATGGGTGATGTAATGAGCGATATGCAAACAAGGCGTGGCATCATTATGGGTATGGATAGTGAAGGCCACTATCAAAAGATACTAGCAAGAGCACCGCTCTCAGAACTAAGCGATTACAGCAGCTCCCTGAGATCATTTACCCATGGTAGAGCTAAGTACACCATGCGACTCGCAGAATACGAACCAGTGCCTATGGAATTGCAAGATAAACTTGTCAAAGAATACCAAGCACATCAATCTAATTCAGATGATTAATAGATAGCTTATAAATACAAAAGGCAAACATTAACCATGTTTGCCTTTTTTCATTTGCGATAGATACGTAAAAAAAAACGAAATATTAATTCAATGTTTTTGCTTTTTCATTAATAGCTAAGATCCGCTGAGCGAGATCTAAAATCCTAGTATCCTCTAAGTTTACAACACCCCCGTCAGGCCCTTGCTCTATATGTACATCGAGCACAAGACCCTTCTTGAAATTAGCGCCTCCAAAATAATTTCTCACCGTTTCATCCGTAATGCCCAACTCAGTTGCAATTGCATGAATACTGCCATCGGGCAAGCTGTCTTTAATTCGTCTTAACTGGTTAAAGGTAATGTTCATAGGTCAATTATTTTTTATTGGTGAATAATAAGAACAAGCCTAAAGTTAAAGATTATATTTCTTTCTACAAAATATATTTTAGCAATTTGTTATTGATCGTCACAATATTTTCAATAACCCATACTAAAACACTGATAATAAATGATTTATGAATATGTTAATTAAAAAATGAATCTCTTAATTGAGGGCTTTCACAACAACTAAAAAAATAATAAGCTTATGGCGATGCCTCCGGCCCGGGCTCTACACTACAAGTCCTCGCTCGTACCTCCCTGCGGGCTTTTCGTTGCGATCCCTATCGCACGAACTGGACTCTAGTCATTGGACGCTGGAAGCTGGACTTAGTGTAGTTGTTATAACTGGACGCTAGACTTATTGTAGTTTCTACAACTAGCATTAGGATTATTAATCTTGAATCGAAAATCGCGCTTGCCTATCGAAAATCGAAAATCAATTATCCTATACCCAACCTATTAACAGCATTATCCACTCATAAAATTGCTAGTGCATACAACATTTCTTTGCTATCAATTAACACCCATTCGTATATAAGGCTTGCTCAATAACTGGGATATCTTTTATACTAAAAGATCATAGAATCTGAAAGTGCAAAGGAAATGCACAATAATTTCTACTTTTTAGCAAAATAGCTTGCATTATATATATGAAATGTCGTCTCCTATATATCGCTCCCTCAAGTTGTATTGCGATAAGGATAGACGTGAGAAACCAAGCGATAGCGCAGGTTCTTGTTACCATTAGAAAAATAATAAATTCGCAAGTAAGCCCACAGCGAGGTACAAATCGAGC
>CAYZQX010000095.1:0-11056 GCA_964480615.1 uncultured Chitinophagales bacterium
CTTGAGTTGATTATCCTACATATTAGAGCTTTGTTATATGTTTTTCTGTCTGTTTTAACGCTCAAAAGGTCTAGCGAAAATTTGCTAAATGTTTTTATATGAATTTGTGAAGTCTTTTTGCATTGGTAATACGATTATTTTCTTCTTTGCAGTTTTGATCACTCCTGATTGATGAGAAGATTTTGATCATAAGCGCGTATTTCATTTTTCTGCTGATTTATAAGATGGTTATTCCTTTTCAGATTGCTTGTGGTATTCGCGATAGGGATTGAAAGGGTTTGTACATGGCTGGCAGGTTTGTACTGCTGGTGGTGCATAATGTTGTTTTATAACCTGCCAGCCATGTACCGGAGCGACAGCGCAGCCCTGAAAAGCCCGGGCCTGCAAGGCATCGCCATAGTTCTAAAGATCTGAGTAATGGAACAAGTACCTATAATAAGCAACTATTAGTTCCACTTATGACATAGAGTCTTCTAGTATTGTTAGAATGGTACTGCCATTTCTTGGAGGATACTATTGCCGCAAATAAAGGTTTAATTTTTATCACATATTAATAATTACTGTATATTGCGAAGCTATTTTTTTGTATTTAGAATTGACCAATCTAGCTGTAAAAATCGGTGCAAATATTAAAAAACATGATTTGATGCTTGAGTTTTAATAGTTGTTCATTATCGAATATTGGCAAATCGAATTATTGAAGTTTGAACTTCCATGATTGAGTGGTAATTGTTCGATAGTAGAATTGGGAAGGGATGCTGCCGATAGGAGAAAAATTGAATGATAAAATAATGGCAGTAGTAATAAAAAAAATGGCACATTAAAAAAAGAAATTAATGTCGAGTATCAGGAGTTTTTTTTTAGAGCGATATATCAGGCTTATGCGCCACACGATGAGTTATAAGGGATTCGATGTGGAGTTTTGTAGATCGGCAATGGAGAAAGGGGCTTTCACAGCTTTCCTCAATCCTGCTGGTGTGAGTTTTGAGCCGGTAGCCATAAATTTTACAATATCAGGGGCGTGGATTACGCCTAATGATGCGGATCTCACCAAGGTGTTACTCTATTTTCATGGTGGTGGATATTGTGTAGGGTCTAAGAATACCCATCGGCCATTGGTAAGTAAGATTGCGAAAATTAGTGGCATCAAGGCATTGATCATCGACTATCGGTTAGCTCCTGAAAATCCCTACCCAGCGGCATTAGAAGATGCATTGTTGAGCTATGAATGGCTATTAGAACAAGGATATAAACCTGGTGATATATTAATAGGAGGAGATAGTGCTGGTGGTGGATTAGCAGCTGCATTGTTATTATTGCTCAAGAGCAAGGGCCGACCTCAACCCGTAGCGGCTATCCTCCTTTCGCCGTGGGCTGACCTTACATTGTCAGGTGATAGCATTCACAAAAATGCAGATCTGGAACCTATGTTGCCACTGGAAGAAATGGATCGCTGGGCGGAGAAGTATATAGGCGATGCCGATCCTAAGAATCCATTTATTTCCCCATTGTTTGGTGATTATAAAGGGATATGTCCAGTACTCATACAAGTAGGTACCAATGAAGTAATATTAGATGATAGCAAACGCTTGGCTGCTGTGATGAATAAGGCTGGCGTTAAAGTAGAAATCGAGATATGGGAAGGTATGTTTCATGTGTGGCAGTTCTTTTGGCAATACCTTCCTGAAGGCATTGATGCAATATATGGCATTGCTGATTACATTCGCAACACAATATTTAAGCAGAATCACAAATTGGAAAACAATGAAAAGCTCGTCTCTCTGAGTTCATTGAAATTGTCCTAATATTCTGAGTAATCATTTTTTTAAATCCTCCTTATGACTACAGGACTAAGTATCTCGGCCTATTTGTTTAGAGTGGTTATGCGTATCTCTCAGTTTGTAGTGTGGATAATGGGTCACCATGTAGGTCGTATGCGGGCTAACTATGAGCGGTTTACGGCATGGCTACCCATACCTAAGTCAGTAACGGTTACTACAATTAGAATTGGCGATAAACTCAGTGGTTTAGCTTTTCAGCCTAAGGGTCAGGTGAAGGGCAAGGCCATCCTATTTTTTCATGGTGGAGGTTATTGTGTGGGATCCAGCAAAACCCATAGATCCATGGTTGCGAGGTTGAGTGAGCTGACGGGATATTACACCATATTACCTGACTATCAGCTAGCCCCTGAGTACCCCTTTCCAGCGGCCTTAGAAGATGCGCGCCTTTCATTGCAGTACTTACTGGCACAGGGTTATAAACCTGAGGATATTTCGGTAGGTGGCGATAGTGCTGGTGGTGGACTTACTATGGCGTTGTTGCTCGATCTTAAATCTGCTCTTAAGCCGAGTTGTGGCAGCGCATTTTTGTTCTCTCCATGGCTTGACTTGTGTTTCACAGGTGAATCAATTAAGTACAATCACTATCGCGAGGACCTTGTTATAGAGCGAGAGACTCGTAAATGGGCTGAATATTATGCGGGTAACAATCCGAGAAATTATCCATTAATCTCTCCTACTTATGCTGATCACAGCGGATTGCCAAAAATATTGATACAAGTAGGTGGGCGTGAAGCGGTTTTGTCCGATAGTTTGCGGCTCGAGGAATCATTGAAGAAAGCAAATGGTCAGGTGGAACTACAAGTCTATAAGGGACTATTCCACGACTGGCAAATGTTTTGGGCATATATGAAAGAAGCGGATGAAGCGCTTGAGGAAACTGCCCGTTTCATCACCAAGGATTAACTGCTCATTTATTTTTTTGTGTCAGTTTATCAAAACCATTTTTATTCATACATAAGAGGATGGCAATTAAGCTGCTAATGAATAGTGAGAAGCCAATATTTTCCATTATTGCATATAAATAATTATTAACCTTTCCTAAGAAAGGAGAGAGACCATTGTTCTCGAGGTGTGGATATTTTATAAATTCCCTATTGAGCATCATGCCCATCTTAATCCAAAGGAATATATGATACAGCGCAAATCCCACAATTAATGCCAGGATTTTTTGTTTCCAATGGCTAGGGAAGGCAATTATTAAGGTGAGCATCAATATTAAGCCCAGCGCAGCAAAATTCCATACATCGAGATTTACGGTATCCACATCATAACTGACTGTTTTGTTATTGGGATTCGCTTTGTATATTGAGATGGCTTTTTGTTTTTGTTTTTCATTGTATATGCTATATACAGCGATGTGTTTTCTAGTCGGATCATTAGGATTAGCCAGCTTAGCCTCTACCTTTCCATTTTCACCATGAGCAGTATGCCACCAGGCATTGCTATTGATAAAAAATTGCTGATAGGTATTGCCCAGGGGGGTAGATTTATAGAGCACTACAAGGAGCACATAGATCAATACGGTACTAATGATAAATTTTAGCAATGGCCTAGGCATGATTTTCTTTTTTATTGGCCCAGTTAATCCATATAACTACTGTAATAATGGCGAGTACGATAAATATAAATTGCCATACATCGAGGTGCATAATATCGAATGCCGCTGGCCAGTATTTATTAGTAAGATAAAGCGTAATGATTCTAAAAAGATTGAGCGAGAACAAGAACAATAGTCCAAAAAAAATGCCAGGCCATTTGAACCGCAATTTAGTAGGATATACGAGCACTCCTGCTATGCATATTATCATGGCTTCTAGGCCATCACAGCCCGACTTTACATTGACAGAGTCATTGCCGTTGCTAATAATAGAATTCGATACATTCACATTTTCGCCGAAAAGATTCAAGAAAAAACCAGCTAAATTTGCATTGAGTGCTGTTAATCCTGGCACTATATTGTTTTGAAACCAAGGGCTACCCCATATTAAGTAAAAGCCCAAAATAATACCTACATATTTAGCTAATGGCAATAGTATGGCTTTGCGCTCATTGATGGCCTGCATAAAGCCCGATTGATTAGGCTTACTAGATTCATTAGTTGCTGGATGACTTGTATGGTCTTTTTTGGTGCTCATATTACAAAATTAGTATAAAAAAAGTATTACCTCTATTGTGTTATTTGTAGCCCAATCCTTTTTTGGCATATTTTTCCTTTATTGCCAGCATTTTTATTGCTGCGATGGCAGCCTCAATACCTTTATTGCCCAGTTCACCACCTGCTCTAGCAAGTGCTTGCGCTTGGTTGCGCGGCGTCAATAAACCGAATATAAATGGTTTTTTATATATCAAGTTCAGTTGCATAATGCCATTAGCTACCGCTGTTGAAATATATTCATCGTGCTTGGTCTCACCAGTAATAACACAACCTAGCACAATTACTGCGTCGCAATGGTGATGATCCATGTGTAATTGCGCGCCTGATGGCAATTCAAAAGAACCTGGCACATAGGAAACACTGATGTCCGCTTCAAGGACCCCATGTTTTTGAAGTGTTTCGATAGCGGCATCGCGCAGTGAAAATGTTATATCGGTATTGTAATCGGATACCACAATGCCTATGCGCTTTCCGTTAATCTGTGGAATTTCAGCAGGGTCGTAGGAGGATAGATTTTTTAATTCTGAAGCCATGGTTAATGCTTGGTCTTATTATAAGATGAATAAAAAAAGGCCTATACACCTAAGCGTACAGGCCTTGAATATAAAGAATAAATGATAGTTCTTATTATCAATCGCTTATTTACTCGCTGACACTCTTTCTAAATAGCGTTCGATGTCCATACCCTGCGTACTTGTAGGATATTTTTCTTTGATGCGCTCATACATCGCTTTAGCGCCTGAAGGATCACCGGTATCTTCCATCGCCTGACCAGCCTTCATCATCCAGTAGGGACCAGTAAATTCATTATTGCTACCATTAGCAGCGCTTTTGTACTGGCTAGCAGCTTTTTCTTTCTCGCCTAATTCCATATAGCAATCGCCCATCATGCCTTTAGCCATCCCACTGAGCATGGCATCAGATGATTTGAATTTCTTAAGCTGATTCAATGCTTCATTGAAATTGCCAAGGTTGAGGTAGCTCGCTCCAGCATAATAGTGTGCTAAGTTCACACTGTTTGTAAAGCTGCTGTGGTTATCGATAACACCTAAAAATCCCAGATCATTGCCATCGCCATTTAGTGCTTTGTCAAACTCATCTTTTGCAAAATAGGATTCAGCTTTAAACATAGCTTCTTGTGCCTTTTTTTCTTGACCTGGTAAATACCATCTTGTAAACACCATATATAACAATGCGATGGCAAGAAGCCCTGTACCTATGATGGTTAATATCTTGCTGTTTTTGGTAAAGAAATCATTGGCTTTATTATAGCTTTCTTCCACATTTAGATCCAGAAATTCAGTTTCTGTCTGTGGTGAAACTGGTTTTGCTTGTCTTGCTAGATCAATTTTCTTTTGCGACATATTTATGCTTTTTTATTTTTTAATCTTTGATATAGGGGTAATCGGACTGTACATACACATCCTCATACAGTTCGGAAGGATCGGGATAGGCTGATTCTTCAGCATATTGTACACAATCCTCAACCTGTTCTTTTATTTTCTTGGCGATTGATTCAAACCAAGCTTCGTCAGCATATTTTTTCTGACGGATAATTTTTTCTACACGTTCTATCGGGTCTTGCGCCTTGTATTCCTCCACTTCATCCTTGGTGCGGTATTTCTGTGGGTCTGACATGGAGTGTCCCTTGTAGCGATAGGTCTCAATCTCTAGGAAGGTAGGGCCTAGTCCTTTGCGTGCATTTTCAGCGGCATCATAAATGAAATTGTAACAGATCTCAGGATCCATCCCATCGACTGAAAAATGAGGCATATCGTAGGCCAATGCTAATTTAGCTAAATCAGTCACATTCGAGGTGCGTTCCACCGAAGTGCCCATCGCATAGCGATTGTTTTCACATATAAATACGACCGGCAGCTTCCAAGTCATGGCCATATTAAAGGTTTCATGTAAGGCTCCCTGTCTTGCGGCACCGTCGCCAAAAAGGCAAGCAGTAACACGCTTATTATCTTGATACTTGTCGGCAAATGCTAATCCTGCGCCCATTGGTATTTGTGCGCCTACGATGCCATGACCGCCATAAAAATTCTTTTCCTTGCTGAAAAAGTGCATACTGCCACCTTTTCCTTTGCTACAACCTGTTACCTTGCCATACAGCTCAGCCATACAAGCCCTGGGACTTATGCCACGCATAAGCGCTAACCCGTGATCGCGGTAAGCAGTCATAATGGGGTCATTGGCGTGAAGCCCACTGTACAATCCCGCTGATATGGCCTCCTGCCCTATGTATAGGTGACAAAACCCCCTGATTTTTTGTTGCCCATACAACATACCCGCCTTCTCCTCAAAGCGGCGCTGAAGAAGCATCATTTCATACCACTCAAGATAGGTGGCCTTTGTAAGTTTTGGTCTAGCCATAAAAATTAGCCCGCAAAGATAACTATTTAATTTGGTATATAAAAAAGGAAAGAACTTAATTATTCACAGTATTACACCGATTTTTATACTTTTTTCATTTGTTTTTCATAGGAAAGGTAGTTTTATGGCTCTAATTCTGGTATCCTAGGTTCTTAGCCATTGACCTACTCAGCTTCATACGATGGTTCATTTTTTAGTTTCCTGCCAAGCCAATCCCAAAAATAATATAGCAAAACCCTAATAAACGCCTATGCTAATAAATTATTCAGGTAGCTAGGCTGGTGAGGGAGATAGGAAGGATAGGTATTATTACTAACATTAGAGATATGAATGGTGTGATTGATAATTGCGAGGAGATAAAGATGCACAATTTTAGATTATAAGTAATAGAAAAAATTTAGGGCGATGCCTCCCCTTCGACTGAGCTCAGGGGAGGCCCGGGCTATACAGGGCTGCGCTGTCGCTCCGGTACTGGGCTGGCAGGTTATAAAACATAATGCTTTAATACTAGCAGCATGTACCTGCCAGCCCAGTACAAACCCTTCCTATCCCTATCGCTAAAACACCTGTCGGATACGGCTTGTGTTTTATAAAAAAAATTTGGCCTGCCAGCAATTGCATTGACAGTCAGCAAGAGGCTATCTATCCTAGCAGTTTAATCACAGGCAGAAAACAAGTGTATATACTTTGTATTGATCATATTGTCATAGCATTTCTACTAGTAATCTTAGGGAGATATTAGTCTTATAGGATTTGTATTCCAACAAGTTTAGAAGCAATCCCTTGGCATAGCTGATTATATATATAATTTGTTTGTGCAATAGGAAGATTCTCAATTAGATTAGTTGTAGCCTCTTATAACGAAATTCGATCAGTAAGCCTAAAAAAGAATTAAATATAAGGAAGGTTCAAAACAATGCTGGATCAATCTTTGGGCTATTCACAAAGAGCTGCTGCATGTGGAATAAAATTTGTAGTGAAAAAGTACAATTGTAGGATCCTAATAAATTTTATCCTATCTTAGCCCAAATTTATTGCTATGGAACGATTAGAAGAAAATTGGATTACCCAAGGCCTTGTAGATTTTGAATACAAAAAATATATTCTACTCGCCTATTTGCAACACATCAGTCATAAATTTGATGAGCAAAAACTGTATCCTGAATTAGCTGATCTCATCCAGCATTATAGGAACTTGCAGCAGCTAAAAAATAGCCAGGAACAAATAAGAAATAATTTCCCTAAAAAACTCACCCATCTCGATCTCAAAAATTTCCTTGCACATTATGAGCTCACGATGAATGAAGAGGAATACATGGAGGAGATCAGTCTTATCCTAGAATATGGGTTACCTCGTATGGAAAAAAAGGTGAAAGATGGCAAAGAAATATATGAAAACATAGAACATCGCCTAGCTTTTGAACCAATTGGTATTGAACCCTTGCAAAAAGATTGGGGCTATCTATTTATTAAGAATGGCCAAGAAAAACAGACTCAAGTATATGCCTATACCTTATCCATTTTTGAAAGTATGAAAGAAAAGTATAGGAGTGTAAAAACAGTATTTATTGATCAATACAATTTGAGTATCAGTCAGAGTTTTGAACATATAAAATTAGAGCTTATTAAAGTCAATAAAGAATTGCCTAATCCTGCCACCTATTTGATCAGTAGCAATATAAGCCTCCCTTACCGAGAATCATTATTGCCTATAGCTAAGCGCAAACTAATGGCCTATTTAGGGCAATAAGTATTTCTTATTTAGTAATTGATTACACAGTTAGAATGGCTACTGGGGCTGGACTTATTGGAATTGTTGAAACACACATCAGTTTCCTATTTGCTTTTCCTTATGATAGTGGTTATGGCAAGGCGAATTCAAGTTGTTAATGGTTATTTGATGTCGTTAAGATAATAGATTGTATAATCAGTATAGCTAGTTAGATTTTTAGTTTAAAAATTTAACTGGCTTTTTTATGTTATTTGTATTTGAGAATTAAAGCCTATATTTGTACGACTTACCCTAGACTGATTATTTTTTTTAATGTCAATTATTAAATACTTATGGTATGATTACCCAAAAAAATAGTATTATTAAAATTTCTATGTGTATGAATAACTGGTGCAGCCATGCAGCTAGTTTAGGAACTTTATTAGGCTCTAGATCTTATATGCCTAACAGAGCCGAAAATGGATTGCCAGATGAAAAGGAATATGCAAGAAAAATAGCCAATTTAGAATTTGATAAAACTTATTTTTATATTTTTGGAGAAGATGGTGTATCTGAGGGTAAACAGGATCTAGCTGAGGTAATCAATTACTATAGTTTATACCCCAATCCATCGAACAATATCATTGAAATAGAAGGCAATTTTAGTAGAATTTCTAATATTGAACTTCTTAGTAGTAGTGGCAATATAATTAAAGTGTTTAAAGCTACTGACCTAATAGATATAAGCACTATTCCACGAGGATTGTATGTTATGATTATTAACACGAAAGATGGAAGCCATGAAGTTCACAAGGTGGTTATTTATTAGTTTTATAATAATTTCATTTGCTCCCCTATTCACAAATGCACAAGTGGATGCCTTTCATTATTTTACTTATGAGATAAGTACCGATTCACTAATAGGAGGCAATAATAAGAACTATGTACTAATAGGCACAGTAGAGGTGGATGATGGATATATTAGTGCTGGTTATAACAAGTCAGCAAATGGACAGGAGGTGTTTTTAATAAAGCTTGGCAAAAATGGCGAATTATTGTGGAGAAAGAATGTAGAAAGTTCTACGACCAACAACATAGGCCCTTATGCAGGTAATCAATTATTTATTAATGCCAGTGGCAATGTAGTGTTAGTATATTATAGAGGATTAATTTCAGATCCTTATTACAGTGGAAATGTTATTATAAGTGAGCATACTATTGCTGGAGATTTAGTAAATTCAACCGTAATTGGAGAAGGATTCGCTCAAGAGCCAATATGCTGTACACTAAGCCCCTTAGGTGACTACTTTATCTCAGGTCTTGACCAGAGGTTTTCAGGTCAGTTCAATGAACCAACAAAAATATTTGTCATGAAAGTAAATCCATTAGGGGAGTTAATCTGGTTTAAGCGTTATTATTATGATATAATGAACAAAACATTGCCAATTTCTATCATGCCCACATCCGATGGAAACTATATGATTGGTGGTGATATACAGGAGGTTAGCAATAGTGGCGAAAATTTTCAACACCTGATCATAAAAATTAATGAACAAGGGGATACCCTATGGACAAAACGATGGGGAAATATGGATTTTAATAATGGTAGGATATTTCTTAATGTCGTTAACGATGGTTCAGTACTTGGAACTACAAGAAAATTTCATCCAATTACTGACTATTTTGAAACCTATTTTTTCACAGTTGATAATGATGGAAATATTAGTAATGAGTTTTTATTTCCATCTAATAATGAAGGTTATGGTTATTACAATGAATTCATATTTTCTAATTCAACAAATTATACAATGCTCGGTAGTAGTTGGAATGAGAATTTCTATCAAGATTTTAGCCTAATTAAGTTAGATTCAAATTTTTCCCCTACTAGTTACAAAAGAATAGGCTATGAAAACTCATTCACATATTATGGCAAAGATTTCGACCGCACCAGTGATGGGGGATTTATCATTACAGGCTTCACCTTGCCTGTGGGTAATCCCCCGCCCCAGCGAGGCTTTGTATTCAAGATTGATAGCCTAGGCAATTACTGTTCGGCTTGGGGCTGTGACAGTGTGGTGCTGGATACCACCAGCTACATCAGCTACCTACAAGAGTTCCAAGAGGGCAGGCACACGATAAGCACAGCCCCTAATCCCTGTAGCGATCATTTCACCTTGAGCTATAATCTGCCCCAGGAGGCGGAGAATTGCTGGTTCAGGCTCTTCGATACTAGAGGTATAGAACGCCGCTCCTTGAGGCTATCAGAGGCCATAGGATCTAAGGAAGTACAGCTCAGTCATTGTGAAGCAGGTATCTACTACTGGAAGCTGGTTATTGGCAATCGGGTTATTGATTCTGGGAAGTTGGTTGTAAGGTAGAAATGTGACATTTGACATTAGATACTGGACTTAGTGCAGTTACTGCAACCAGCATCAGTCTCGTAAATCGCTTTAACAAGAAACTGGACACTAGACTTTAACTAGTCATATCAACAAACTTCAGTTTCGTAAATCGAAAATCGTGAGTCGTAAATCGCTTTAACAAGACATTGGACACTAGACACTAGAAACTGGGCTTAGTGCAGTTACTGCAACCAGCTATAGTCTCGTAAATCCTAAATCGTGAATCGTAAATCGCTTTAACAAGACATTGGACACTAGACACTAGACACTGGACTTAGTGCAGTTACTGCAACCAGCTATAGTCTCGTAAATCCTAAATCGTGAATCGTAAATCGCTTTAACAAGACACTGGACACTAGACTTTAACTAGTCATATCAACAAACTTCAGTGTCGTAAATCGAAAATCGTAAATCTTGAATCGGCAAAAGCGATAGGGATAGGAAGGGTTTGTGCAGGGCTGGCAGGCTTTCATCAGCTTGAAAATTATAAAGCCGAAAGCCTGCCAGCCCAGCACCGGAGCGCAGCGAAGCCCTGTATAGGTACTATCAAGAAATGCAAATTTTTTTA
>CAYZQX010000096.1:0-10981 GCA_964480615.1 uncultured Chitinophagales bacterium
AAGCCCATCGAACTTGTCAATGAAAATGGCGAATTTAAATGGTATAGTATTAGAAATAGTAAGGTAAGGGTTTATCATCCTAATTTTACTACAAACCAAGTTGTTACTCAGCTTGATAAAGCATCTTCTATCAGCAATTTAGATGTCTTTACCATCAGTCAAGGCAATTTTGATAGTAGTTTAAATGGTGCAATGCGCATCGGATTTAATGATTTATTCGATGATTATCAGATGATCGTGGGTATGAGATTCCCATTTGATTTTAATACATCTTCCTACTTTGGCCAAGTTCAGTTTTTGAAAAAAAGACTCGATAAATCGATCTTCTTTTCACGTGAAGCAGAAGGCCCATTTCAGTTCCAAAGCAATGATCCCACTTCTTTCTATAATACCCAATATTTTAAGATCATCTCACACAGCGGATTTGTGAGTTTGGTCTATCCACTCGATGGCACAAGGTCTATTAGGAGCTACAATGGTTTCAGGCATGAGAAATACCAGCGCAAGGCGACAGATCGCAACTCGCTATCACTGCCTGAAACGGAAGCCGAAAAGAAACTAAATACTGATACTTACTGGCAAAATAAACTTGAATATGTACATGATGACACGCGTAGGATTGGGGAAAATAATTTGGTTGGTTTGCGCTACAAAGTATTTTATGAGTTTTATAAAATCTTCGAAATGAGTTTTATGAAACCAGCATTTTTGCAGTTTAAAAATACTGGTCACTTACACAATATTGGATTTGATATTAGACATCATCAGCGTGTACATAAAGTTCTTACTTGGCATAATCGTTTTAGTGGTGGCAAGTCTATGGGCCCAAGGAAGGTAGGCTATACAATAGGGGGCATGGAGAATTGGCTTGTGTTCGATCAAACAAAAAGAATCGATACATTACTCGCCTATCAATCTGATCTTTCAGAGTATGCATTCTTATTCAATGCCAATCAAATGAGAGGCTTTAGAGACTTCTCAAGGATAGGCAGTAATTATGCAATTTATAACAGTGAATTGCGCCTGCCTGTTTTTCAATATTTTTCAAAAAAACAATTGAAAAAGGATTTTATTCAGAACTTTCAAGTCATTGGTTTTTTTGATATGGGTGTAGCCTGGGACGGAGGCAATCCTTTCTCATTGGAAAATAGATATATTACCCAGAGTACCGTACAAACTTCTCCAGTAGAAATACAGACCAAACATTTTTTTAATCCAATATTGTATGGCTTTGGATTCGGTTTGAGAACGACCATCAGTGGTTACTTTATTAAGTTCGATCGCGCTTGGGGTTTGGAAAGTGGATTAGTGAAAAAACCAATCAATTATTTCAGCTTGGGTTACGATTTTTAGTGTGCAGTTGACTTCATTTTATAGCTATAATTTGAATTGAAACCGACGATTGATAGTCAATCAACTTTGTTGATTTCACTTGAATGAAAGTAGATATTGTTGTGCTATTATACAAGTTAAAATTACCTATTGTGGCGATGCCTACGGCCCGGGCTTTTCAGGGCTTCGCTGTCGCTCCGGTACTGTGCTGGCTGGTTATAAGACATTTATATGCACTACTAGCAATAGGAACCAGCCAGCAAAGTACGAACCCTTGCAATCCCTATCGAGAATACAGCATCTTGTATATGAATAAGCATCAAGCCTTACATTAGTTTTGATTAAGGAATTAGGTTGGCTAATTAATCCTAATTGCAGGAGTTAAAAAACTTGTTCACTATCCGCACTTTGCAATAGATGGCAACAATAATAAAACTACTTTTTTTTGAGCTTACCTTGTAATATGGATCAATAGCTTATTCTATTCATCATCTTTCTTTCGATCGTGCCATAGAAATGCATAGGGCTTAAGGTTCTAAAATCTATATCATTGTATTGATCACCTAATTGTACATAATAATCAATTCCAGACTCTTGTAACTGTTCTATTACATGATCGCGGAAATTTACAAACACAATCCAGCCATCTTGCTCATTTACATCTTCATTCCATTCTTCATAATAACAGTCGTCTGATGGGTGAAAATTGAGCACGTTTTCACCTATGCATATAAACTTTGTAATTTTATTGCCCAGCATTGTGTCAATGATATTGCGCTTGAGTGTCATTATATCATTGTATATGCAATCATTCCATTCTCCTATAAATTCAATAATGGCAAACCCCTCCTCATAATGTGCAAATAACAATTTTAAATACAGGGTTTGTGATCCAAATTCATCCCATTGTGGGTGTATATAAAAATTGTAGATCTTATTAGTATAATAAAATTCACTGTACTCCCGCTCAAAGAATGGTGACTTCTCATCTTCCTCAGCGCAGTACTCATCTCGCCAATTATAATATGGTTCGATATCTTGCATTATGTGGCAAATTTATATAAAAAAATGATATGGAATAATGCCCTTGCCCCGTTTTTTATATTAAATTATTTTGTGCAATATTTTGGCCTCAGCTAAGTATTTAAGTTTCCTATTTATTAGGTTATAACGATTCAATTTTTTAAGTAAAATTCAAGATTTTGTTGCGCTTTTAGCAATAAGAATTTCTTTTGTTTAAGCAAATCTTATTTAGCTACCGTATATCTTATACTTTTAGATTTTATTATCGGATATTAGTAAGTGTTTCTATTTAAGTATTAATAGCTAATTTTTAGCAATCTTATGTTGATGATTCTATTTCTGTTAATAGTATTTAATGTGTTTAGCTTGTTTTTTCCCCCTTTATAGACTGCCTATTTCTGAGCTTGCGATTGTACTCGTAGTATGATTCGCGCTGGGTTGTAATCTACTTGCAGTTCTGAAATGAGTAGTGAATGTATTATTCTAGCGGGTTAGAACCATTCTAAGGTTGTATTTATGGACTTCGGTTATAGGTAGGAAGGAATGCTATTTCAAAGCGTTGTAGCGATAGGGATTGTAAGGGTTTGTACTGGTCAGGCTGGATTCAGGGTTCTCCCTTTCATATATTTCTGAATCCAGCCTGACCAGTACCGGAGCGACAGCGCAGCCCTGGAAAGCCCGGGCTCGTCCTAGAGCGTAGCGGAAGGACGGGCATCGCCATTATTTAAATAGCATTATGTAAATCTTTATCTAATACAGCCTTTTTTTGATAAGTGCACATTTTATAGGGAGGATCATAAATAAGTTTTTTATATGGTAATATCTCTGCATTAATTGCTAAAGTATGTTTGCCCTTTTTATATCAGAGAACCTGCTTTTTTATATGGTTTTTGTAACGCTTTTTTTAATTAAATATACGAGAACAAATGTGAAAAAATAATTTATTGTATGAAATAAAAAACATGTAAATAATTAGTGGATCAACAATATAAAATTATAATTTATATTTACTTGAAAATTGCATGTATATATCTTTAGAAATAGGGATTAATTTGCAATACTTAGCCTATTGTTTGGACATTTTGTGGCTAATTCCTATTTTTAAGGAATTTATTGGTTATTAAATTCAAATTTGTTAGGTCAATAATTGATAATATATTTTATTTTAAGTTAATTTTGCAATTGATTAAATTTTGCAATTAGTTGTTCTTACCTAGGTTATATCTCGTCTTATGTGTGGTTCTATGTGGTAGTTTTTCGTTGAGGGCTGAGCGCATGAGGATTAACTTCTTTGAGGAGGAGGTCATACTGTGCTATAAGCAATTACCAATCATTGAGGGTCACGAACTAACCGATGACCTTACTGGTCAGTTTTTGGCTCGTATGGAAGAGAATGATCTCAGTTGCCTGATGGATGGAATTAAGCAATACCAGCTACAATTGCGTCTGAATGACTGGTTGACCTATTTGTTAATACGCCAAGTGGGAGAAACCATTTTAGGGCCTGAGCGCACCAATGAAGTCACATTATTTTCTTGGTATGTGCTCGCTAATATGGGTTACAAAGTCCAGCTGAATTACACTGTAAGTCAGTTTTATTTATCGGTGTTTTCGCTTGATAAAGTTTACAATATACCTTCTAAAAAACATGGTGACGGCTATTTAGTGGAGATTTCGAGTTTTCAAAATCCTAAATTTTTGAAGGCACTGATAAGTCAACGATCTAATTATTACTTAAATATCAATGGTAGTGATTTTGATTTCTCCATGAATGAGTTGCCATTGTTCAAAAATCCAAAAATAAAATCAAGAGTTTATAGTTTTGAATTTCAGAATGAAACTTATGATTTGACGGCAGATATAGATATGAACATGATATATCTCATGTATAAGTATCCTGAGCTAAAAGTTGCTGAGCATTGTAAAGTAAGCCTTTCTCCTAGTCTATATAGATCATTAATATTGTCATTGAGAAATTATACTGCTTCAATGAGTGAAGAAAATGCCTTGGCTTTTCTCCTTAGTTTCACCCAGCAAGCCTTTAAGTACAAAACAGATCTTGACGCCTATCAGATCAATAATTTAACTTTTACTGCTGAGGAAGTTTTGTTCTATGAATATTCTGATTGTGAAGACAGGTCAGTTTTACTTTCTATTCTTGTGAAAGAGGTCTTAAATAAGGAGACCATACTCATCGAATTTACGGATCATACGGGTGTAGGGGTGAAGCTGGATAAGCAAATAGGCAAGCCGATTTCCTATAATAATGTCATCTATACTTATTGTGAACCCACAGGTCCTGGTGCAGTGCTTAAACCTGGTGAGTTGCCACTCGAGTTGAGAGAATCTACTTATACAATTAATGCCGATTAATACTATGATTTAGGCAATATAATCCTAAATGTTGTGCCTTCATTGATTGTACTTTCTAATACAAATAATTTGCCATTGTGGTACTCTTCTACAATTCTTTTGCTGAGCGATAAGCCCAATCCCCATCCTCTCTTCTTGGTGCTAAATCCTGGCTTAAATACCTCTTTAAATTTTGACTTAGGTATTCCCTTGCCTGTGTCTTTAATGTCAATGATTGCAGTGTTATCGAGCTGATCCACATGAATACTTATTAGTCCTGTATGACCCATCGCATCTAGTGCATTTTTTAATATATTTTCGATCACCCAATCGAATAGTGGGGGACTTAAGGGCAATAGCCCTGGATCATTTTGAACCGTGTAGCTGTACTTTATTTTTTCACTCGATCTTCTTTGTAAATAATTTATAGTTTTTTCTAAGCATTCAGTGAGCATATTAAGTTCCAGCGCAGGCTTGCTTCCTATCTTGGAAAATCGCTCTGTTATAAGTTCTAATCGACCAATATCTTTGGCCATCTCACTACCTATAGATAACTCATCCTCGCTGTGATTGAGCTCTTGTTGTTTTAGCAGTTCTATCCAGCCTAATAAGGAGGATAGCGGTGTGCCTAACTGGTGTGCTGTTTCCCTCGCCATACCTACCCACACTTGGTTTTGCTCCGCACGGCGAGCTGTGCTAAATGCGAGATAAGAAATCAATAAAAATAATGATATGATTAAAAATTGTATGTATGGATACTGCCTTAATGCCGTGAGCAAGTTGGACTCAGAGTAATAGAGTTTAGCGTAGTTTTCTATGGCTTTTATCTCTAGTGGTGGTTTGCCAGTTTTCAAAATTTTATTCAATACTGATTGTACGATGGAGGAGTCCTTACTGGTATATAATTCATCGGATTCATCGAGGCCAGGAATATTGCGCCACAACATTAGTTTTCCATTGACATCCGTAATGATAATCGGTATTGTGGTGTTTTCACTAGCTGTTGCATTTTCCAATATAAAGGTTGTATTGGATGCATCAAGCGACAATATTTCCTTATAGGCGAGACTTAATAGTTTTGCTTTTTTTTCCTCTTCTACAGCCAGTTTTGAGGCTAATTGGTTATTGTAATATATTGTTATAGATACAATAATTATTGCGAAGGCCAATAATCCAAGTTTCCACCATGTCTTTTTTTCATAGATTCCCATCTTGCTATATCCGATTCTAATCGTCAAATATAAGTTAAAATATCAGCTTGCACCAAATTGAATTAGCTGTCCTAATGCTTCAATAATTATTCAATTTTTTTTTGGATTGGGTTCTCACATTTATTCATTTAATATTTGCTTGACTATTCGGTATTGCATCAAGCTGCAATATAATTCACTTGAATAGCAATCTATGTCATTGCGGTGGAATAACTAGGTGAATGATTCTGGGCATTGATTACATCTAACACACTATTAAGCAAATAGCTACTTGATATAATGAAAATCTACCATTGCTACTATGCGTATAATGTGTGATCCCAAGCGGAAGTAATCTGAATCTACCACTTCTAAATATGTTTTGCATAGTCGGTATGAACTAATAGTTGAAAGATGTTTTATGCCATCTAGAATTCAAGTATTTATAATATGTAGAACTTTTATAGAAATGTCATCTTATGTAATTATAGCGATGCCTTGCAGGCGCGGGCTGCTACAGGCTTCACTTTCTGGCATTTATTTTATTTCAATGGCCGCCTGAATCATCGCAAGCTCGATTTGTTTGCGGTCTTATACGCTGCCTCCCTCTTGACTCCTTCAATACATAATCTTATCTAGTGCAATTGCCGCCCTTTCCACAATCAAATAAGTGCAGGAGGCAGCATATTAGACTAAACCATTCCGCATCCTAAGGACAGAGCCCAAAAAACGCCAATTACTGTCCCTCACGGAGGAGCAAAACTGTTTAGGTTTTAGGGGGGACTTCCCTATCGCATAGCTGGACACTGAATATGGACATTGGACTTAGTGCAGTAATTGCAATAATCCCCAGTGTCATAAATCATTTGATACACGCTGGACATTAGATAATGAAAGCTGGACTTAGAGCAGTAATTGCAACAAACCTAGTGTTGTAAATCTTTTTAAGAGGCACTAAATAATGGGCAGTGGACTAAACTCAGTTTCAGCTATAGACTTGAGATTCGTAAATCACTAAATGATATATGGATAATGAACTCCAGTTAATGTGTCTATTTCATCTTGCAAAATTCGGATTTGCTGTATTGGAAAGTAATCTACTTTCTTTTATTTGTTAAGTGCCTGTTTTTGTTAGCTTTATAGCTAATTATTCTTCTCTTTTTTGTTGCCCAACTACTATTATTTGCTTATCTTTGTTGCCCAGTTGTTGCCCAAATTGCATTTTTGTTGCCCAACATCTATAATGTTGCCCTTTGGCGAAATAATGCACCATACAGCACCACTTGGCTACAAGTAGCACCATAAAGCACCAAATAGTATAATGAGTAGTAATATTAAAATACCTAAATTTTGCACCTTTTGCGGTCAGGCTTTTGTTGCCCAAAAAACCACTACAAGGTTTTGTGGCCATACTTGTGCAAGTAGAGCCCACAAACAAAGAGTAAGAGAAAAGAAAGTTCAAGATACCTTAAATGACCAGATCAAAGATATTACTTCAGAGAATCTAAATGCATTCCGTGCCTTGCCTATGCAAACCACAAACTTTATTAATCTAAGAGATAAAGATTTTCTAAGTATTCAAGAAGCTTCTATTTTGTTAGGTACTAGCCGTTGGACCATTCAAAGAATGATTAAAAGTAATCGTTTGCCTGTGGCAAAGCTGGGTGATAGAACCATTATTAAAAGAGCATCAATCGATAATTTATTTAACCAATAAAAGATAAGAAATGAAAGTAACATTAAGACAACGACTCAAAGGCGATAAGATAAGCCTTTATTTAGAGTACTATGCCGATGGTAAACGCCAGTATGAATATTTGAACTTGTACTTAACACCCGACCCAGAAAAAGGAAAGCTGACCAATGCAGTAAAAGAAGAAAATAAAAAGATGCTGGCATTAGCAGAAACCATTCGCAGTAAAAGACATTTGGAAATTCAAAATAGCACATATGATTTCCACGATAAGGAAAAATTAAAAACATACTTTATTATGTATATGGAATCTTTGGCTGAAAAACGTAAAGACAGCAAAGGGAATTACGGTAATTGGGATAGTACCATTAAGCACTTAAAAAAGTATTGCCCAAGAGATATTCAGTTTAACCAAATCAATAAAGCTTTTGTAGATGGTTTTAGAGAATACTTGCAGAAGGATGCAAAATCAAAAACTAAAAAAGCTATTTCAACCAATACTAAGTATAGCTATTTTAACAAATTTAGAGCAGCATTAAAACAAGCTGTAAGGGATGGAATAATAAAAACCAACCCAGCCGAAATGGTAGAAGGTTTACCACAAGGCGAGCCGGTAAGAGAGTTTTTGACTTTGGAAGAAGTAAAATCATTAGCAAGAACTGAATGTGCAAATGCCCTAATGAAACAAACATTTCTTTTTGCTTGCCTTACAGGCTTACGTTTTAGCGATATTCAAAAATTAAAATGGTCTGAAATGCAGCAGTCCGAAGAACTGGGGCATTATATTCGTTTTACCCAGCAAAAAACTAAAGGCTCTGAAACGTTACCAATATCAGATGAAGCGTTTAGTTTGATTACCACTGAAAAAGGCAAACCCGATGATTTAGTTTTTCCTGATATGCTTTATTCAGATAGTAGAAATGTGGATCTACATAGATGGATGATAAAAGCAGGAATTGAAAAACACATTACATTCCATTGCAGTCGTCATACTTACGCCACTTTGCAATTAACTTTGGGTACTGATATTTTTACTGTAAGCAAGTTACTTGGCCATAGACATTTGAAAACAACACAGATTTATGCTAATGTAATTGATGAAAAGAAAACTGTTGCAGCTAACAAAATTAAAATAGGACTATGAACTCAAAAATTCTAAATAGTATTTATTATGGTGAACTAAAGCCCTGGTTAATTAATTTTGATGATGAAAGGGAATTGAAGGAAACCATTAGGGCAGTCAGCAAAATGCCTTTTGCTTCCATATCCGATTACGAAAATCGTTTGAAGGTTTTATTGCAACAGTTGCCAAGTTTACAGCAAAGCTTTAGTGCTTTGAAATTGCAAATATTGCAGCCACTCCATTATGCAACTTCGTTGCCAGAGCCTTCATCCCTACCACAGCATTTTTTCAAAGCAATAATTGAAGCAGAGAAAATCAGATATTATAATGAAACCCTTGCCAATCCATTTATAAAAGATAATGCTTTAGATGTTCCTTACCAAATAGGCGAAAAATCTTTAAAAGGCATTGCCATTTTAGCCAATGAGTTGAATAATGAATTGGCACTAAAAGAATTTGAAGCAAACGACCTATCTTATTTCTCACTTTTATATTTGCGTAATTCGTTAATCGAATTATATTTTTCTATTCAAGAGTCGTTTAAAGAGCATCTATCTGATGTTTATGAAAATATAGATGATTTCTATTTATATAAAATGGATGATGATACTGACAAAATAGTTTTAAAGCAACTCTCTATTGGCAGCACTAATTTTCCATCACAAATTAAACATTCAACTGAAAAACAAAAACTTTCCTTTGGTTGGAAACATAATTCTATCAGCAGTCTTGAAGGTTTATTTAATGATCTATGTATCGATTATACATTTTTAATTGAAACAAATACACCTATTGACACTCTGATAATTCTACTTACTTCAAAAGATATTAAACCAGGCGAACATTTAATTTATTTAGGTTGCCCTACAACCCTATTTGTTTTTGTAATGGACAACCTTAGTAAGCATTTTCAAAGACTTACACCTACCAATATTGTTGCATCAAAATCTTTTATAACTAAAACCAATAAAGAACCAATCAAAGCGGACAATTACTATAAAACAAGTAGTAAAAGCAAAATAAAAGAAGAAACTAAAGAAGCAATTTTGGACTTAATTCAAAAATATTTCCCTTAAAAAGGTTCAGGTAAGGTTCAGGTTTATTCCGTTTACTGAACCATCCAGCCAACCTGAACCTTTTGCCCCTGTTGCATTTTAGAATTTTGACATCGTAATAAAAAATATTTTACGATGATACAAGAAAATTTAATTCTCGACAAGCTCACAGAAATAGCTTCAAAGCTAGACGAGCAAAACTTACTGCAAAAAACAGTATTGAACTTTAGCGAAACTTGCAAATATTTAGATGTAAGTGAATCGCATTTGTACAAACTTACCAGTACAAAACAAATCCCCCATTTCTGCCCTCAAGGCAAAAAACTCTATTTCAAACGTATCGAGTTAGACGATTGGTTACAACGTAACCGTCAATCATCTACCGATGAAATTGACAAATTGGCTACTGAGTACATTCTCAAAAACAAACGCAAATAGATTTTTTAACCGAAAAGAAAGTAAAGAAATGGCATCAAGTACCATATTTAAAAACTTTACTATCCCAATAGAAAAAAAATCTCTATTGATGATAGGTAAGGATATTATTTCCGATAAATACAAAGCGGAAGTAGAAGAAATCCGCAATCTTATTGCACAAGGCAATAAGGAAGCGGCCAGCGAAAAGAAAAAGCAATTACTTGCTTTTACGCCTTCGGCTGTTTTTACCGAAAAAAGGCAAATGCCTTTTCTCGAAATGTACAGTGGCTTTGTGCATCTTGATTTTGACAAGCTCACACCTGAACAGCTACATTCAACTAAACAGAAAATTTCAGAAATACCCTATACGCATCTTTGCTTTATTAGTCCCAGCGGTAATGGATTAAAGGTATTTATAGAAATAGATACAGAAGTAGAGCTTCACGAAACAGCTTATGCACAAGTGATGCAATTTTACGAAGAAGCAACAGGGCTAAAGGCTGATGAAAAATGCAAAGATGTTACAAGGCTTTGCTTTATGAGCTACGACCCCGAAGCCTATCGTACCATTGAAAACAAGAAATTTATAGTAGATGCAGTGGCAAAGCCCATTAAGGAAACTTTTGAACCTGCTAAAGTTTCCAAAGTTCCGCCAAAGGCTGCACCATTAGACTTGTCTATTGACTTTATTTTCAATCAACAAATTCAATTTACCAACAATAAAACCCAATATACAGATGGCAAAAAAGGTTTTTTATCGCATTTAGAAGATATGCTCACGCCTTGTGAATTAGAA
>CAYZQX010000097.1:0-10927 GCA_964480615.1 uncultured Chitinophagales bacterium
TAGTACCCTTGGTAGTTATACTTAAATGGGTGTGATAAATAGTCGTTCCTTAAAGCTCTGTAACCCTTATTAGATAAAGAATTTTTCAATAGAATAGCACCTGGTTTTCCCAATAATTATTAACTTTATATCAAAATCAAGTGTAAAATGCAAGGCAAAATTGAGCACGAACCTCAATATGATCTATTTAAGCCACTTTTAATAGATTTTATTTCTCCTAAAAGGTCTTTAGTAAGCCTTACTAAGATGGTCGAATGGGAAAGTATAGAAAAGGAGTTTGGTAAATACTATTCAACGAATGGACGTCCAAGTGTACCCATACGAACGATGGTTGGATTATTGCTATTAAAGAGTATGTTCAGTGTATCGGATGAAGATTTGATTCCTACTTGGATTGAGAATCCATACTGGCAGTATTTCTGTGGAGAACAATATTTAGTGATGTAGCACCTTGTGAGTTGAGTGACATAGTTCGTTTTAGAAAAAGGATTGACAAAGAAGGGATGGAGTTAATATTAAAGCAGAGTATATGCTTCGAAAAATAGCATCTTCATTAGCCCTATGGTTAGATTTGTCGGTACGGTTTTTCTTAGGATCTCCAAGAAAACTGGCTTTTTAAGAATCGACTATAATAGTTATCATGAAAGGCTAATATCGATAAAAATGAGACATGGCTAAAATCTTTGAGCATGCACCAATAAATTGGCAACTATTTTATAATTAAACTACTGAGCAAGATGGGTTCTTTTATAACAGGAATTGTATTTTTTAGTAAGTGTAAAATGCGATAAGGATAGGAGTGGATATTCTTTTTGGAGGCCTGTTTTATTAATTAGCGCTAGTGATTGTATGATCCCTAGTAATATATTTGAATCATACATTTTGTAATGCACAGGCCTCCTAAAAGATAGGAGATAAATCGAGCCACCAAATTAAATAATATTACAAAAATGGTGGCGATGATTCTGGCTCACCAAAAGAAAATAAAAAGCCAGAAATAGCCTGGGCCATAGGCATCGCCATAATCAAATAATTATGAGTTATAGAGCTTACCTTGTATTCCTAGAATTTCATTGAAAAAATAAAGGGGCATAATAAAAACTATGCCCCTTTATTTATCATGAACCAGCTATCACCTAATTGGGTTAGTGTAGCTTACTTGTCTTCATAGCTAAATTTGTTTATATATATATCCTGTTGCCTACCCATACATACCTCCTGTTAATAAAGGAAGCATCGGTAAATGAGGCATTGCCTGCTGGATTGCCACCTGTAACGTGAAAGTCGCTAAATGCTGCATGCTGATTGACAAATGCCATGCCTGTAAAATTGATTGATACAGGGGCAAATGCCTTATTCATAGCCAGTTTTATCTTGTCAATAGTTTTGGTGTTCGTACTATAAGCCGAGCAAGTTATAGCACCTTTTTCTAAGGCCATAGATTGTGCTAGTGCTATGCTCTCATCGGTATCCTTGGTTTTTACAACCACTAATACGGGGCCAAACCATTCCTGACCATAAACCTTTTTATTCGCCGCGTCCACCTCTACGATGGTTGGTGCGCTTATCCGCGCCTTGTCAAATTCTGGATTTTTTACCTCAGGTGCATTGAGTAATATCTTTACATCACTGGCTTTTATCGCCTCTGCTCTTTTCAGTGTTAAAGGATTTTGGATGGCTCCTAATGTGCCAGCGCCCATGCGAGAGTCCATTACCAGTGAAGCTACCTCATTGCGTAGCAGGTCCACAACGGTATTATAGGGGATTCGCTCATCACCATCTAATACGCCTTCGGCTGGAATAAAGATATTTTGTGGGGCAGTACACATTTGTCCTGAATATAAACTCACGCTAAATGCGATATTGCGCATTACCTCTCTGAGGTCCTGAGCAGAGTCAACGATTACTGAGTTTATGCCCGCTTTTTCGGTAAATACCGTTTTGCCCTTAATCCCTTCAATAAATTCACCAAATGCCGATCCTCCCGTGTAGTCGATAAGAGATACCGCAGGGCTTTTAGCTAGTTTCTTGGTGATGGGGTCAGCGGCAGTGTCCACAGCTAATTGTACTGTCAGCGGATTGAGCTTGTTTTCCTTTAGCAGTTTTTGGATTTCAGCCACTATGATGGCGATAGGGAGTATGGCCCCTGGATGTGGCTTTACAATCGCCACATTGCCTGTGATTAACGCGGCAAATAAGCCGGGCACTGTATTCCAAGTAGGGAAGGTGCTACAGCCTATGACAAGATTTATGCCCTTAGGTACAGGAATAAACTGTTTGGTGAGTTTAAGTGAAGCCTTGCCCATGGGTTTTTCCCACTCTACGAGCTGATCATATCTCGTAAGTTCCTTGTAACCCATCGCTATGGCTTCGAGCGCGCGATCATTCGCGTGTGGCCCCGATGCTTGAAAAGACATGATAAATGATTGTCCTGTGGTATGCTGTGTGGCATAAGCAATTTCAAAAAACTTACCACTTATGCGGTCCAGCGCTTCGATGAGGATGCCTGCCCTTGTTTTAATATCCGTATTCCTCCAAGTTTCTAATGCTTTTTCAGCATTCGTTATATATTTACGAGCACCAAAGGCGGGATAGGTAATCCCCAATTTTTTGCCAGTAAAAGGTGACTCCTCTTCCCCTAGCCAAGCAGAGGGAGATTTTTGTAGTAATGCCTGATATGGTTTTTCGAGTTGGATGTTATAAGCCGTTTGACCCTTTAAGGAAGCATCTTCGCCGTAAGCCTTTGGATGCTCGGGATAAGCAGCCCAAAACTTGCGTTCCTCCAAAGCTTGTATAGCACGATTTAGTTTTTCTTTGTGTTTTTCAAACAAACTCATAATCAAGATTTTATTTAGACTGCAAAAATATACAATAATAGCTAAAATGGACTGAACCATATTGTTCATAACTTAACGCTGGTGTCATAAACGCAAAATTGTTTTAAGGGCGCATTGTTTTTATAGGCATTGTACTTCATTAAAAACAACATAAGTACAGTAATTAATATAGCTTTGAAGATTATAATGGCGATGCCTTACAGGCCCGGGCTGCTCCAGGCTTCGCTACGCTTCGGTCTTATTCACTGACTCCTTTTATGCTTTTTTATAGATATACTACTGTTTATAACGATACAATTTATCAAAGACATCAGTGATGGGAGTCAGTGAATAAGACTAAACCATTCCGCATCCCTATCGCGGACACAATCCGAAAAAGCAAAATCCATGAGATGACATTTCTCATTTATGATGCAAGTTTTTTTTATGGAAACGCAGCAATTCTTTTGTATATCCTCTGCACTTGCAGTTTCAATAATCTTTTTTATAAATGATTTCGGAGATATTAAGCAAGCCCTATTTATGATGCAAGGTTTGTTACTGGAACCCATAAAATTGTGTGAATATCCTTTTTATTAATAATGGCTAGAACCTATTACAATAATAGATTTCAAAGTTATTTAGCAAGCCGTAATTTAGAGATGACTTTGTTAAGATCAGTGTTCCTAATGATATACTCTATTCCGATTGTCAGAATTGGTTTCATATAATCTTCGTTTTGAATGATTGGGATGGAGTATCCAAATTGATTAATAATTCTAAAATTCCATAATTTTAATTTTCCTTGAATTACTGGCTCAATAGTTAATAGATTGTTACCTTGAACTATTGTGTAATTACTCCTAAAGGAAACCCCTGCATTAATTATTTTGCTTTCATTTCCCCAATCAAATTGTAAAAAAAATCTTGAATTCAATTTTTGAAATTGTTGACCAATACCTGCTATAAAATTAATTTTCTGCGTTTTATGTTGAAAATTATAGTCAAACCCGATTTCAGAATAAAACATCTGTGATGGTTTTGATTGGATTAAGTGGTTCTCTTCTCCCTGTTCATAATATTCATTAAAGTTCAATGGGTCAAATTCAGTCTCCCCACTGTTGTATTGCAAGCTGAATATTAAAATTTTATTTGTTAATTGTCCTGCTATTTTATTATTAAATCCATAATTATTAATGGATGCACCTATTTGTAATTCGTTGACTTTATTAGTAAAGAGAGGCGCGTTTATTGTAACAGGTATGTATTGAACATTATTTGATTGAGAGGATCCCTCAATTTTCATAAATGCTGTTATAATTATAGGAATAATAATTCCTCTTATTGTCTTGCTAATTTTGATCACTGGGTTATTGGTTTAGCTAAGGTGGAGGTTAAAATGGGTTGAATGTTGGTTTTGCGATTAAAACTAATTTTTGGCATTTGATATTTGACTATTATTTTTTGGTTGCTGTATATTGTTAATTCACTACTTATGGCAATTACAAATATTTCTCCATCGTATGAAAAGCGATAAACTATTAATTCATTGTCATGGAAATTCTAATAAATCTTTTGCGGTATTTTTTTTATGAATACCTTTTGAATTAGGGTCATAAGCTATGCCAATAGTCTGGCTTTCTGTTGTTATTAGTAAAAATTTATTTCAATTTTTATTCATTAATTATCGGTTTACAAAGCGAAGAACATTTGCAAAGATTAATTTGAATGATTAAATACCAATACCATATAAAGTTATTTTAGGTGCATTAATACTATCCTAACTTGTGTTATTATCTGCTTCGAATAATTCAATATTTTGGCAATTAATTATTCTTCGGCCTTGAGTTGAAACATTAATATTAAATTCTGATACTGTTTGGAAAACCCAATTTCAGTTAAGCTCCAAATTTCATATATATTTTTCTCCCAATCTTTTGATTCGTCAATTGATTTGGTTTGAGTTAAAAAAGTCTGAAATATTTTATTGTTTTTCTTGGCTTTTGTTTTGGTTATTAAGTTCATTTTTTTGGGTAATGTTTCGTTAGGACTCTTAGTTAACAAATCCTTGCTATATGCAAAGTAAGTAACAAATCGTGTACACGACTTTCATAGCAAAGGTTTTTCCCACACCTACCATTTGTACAGGACAAATGTAATAAGGTTTTGGTTTTTGTACACGGGATAGTATTAATTCCTTACAAAGCCTATCTTAGACAGTGGAGATGGGTAACTACTGGAAACAAAATATTTTACGCAAGCAGATGGTAGGACTTAAAAATTATAAAGTAAAGTTGCACCGATTTTTGAATTGCCCTTCGTTATTGGGCTGTCTTGATATACAGGCAATTGATAATTAATGCCGAACGTGAATTTCTTGTAATAAAAATCAAGTCCGAAAGTAGTGAAAAGTAAATTGCCTCCACTATGATCAACAGCAAACTTGTTATGAACGTCGTTGTCAGCTAGGTCATAATTGATGCCAATGCTTGGCAATAGTGAATAACCTTTTATATTAGCCCAATAAAAAAAACTGCTTGACAATGTAAGGCGATTGCCAAATTTATAATCATTAGAATTTGTGGTATTGTAACGATAAAATGCGGTATTATTCAATCCCCATTTTTTGAATCGAATGGTATATATCGCATCAAGCAAAAAATCAAAAGAGCCTGAGCCAGTCTGTATATTGGGATTTAGTATATTGTTCTTATCTATTTTTTTATAACTTCCTATTGGCGTTTTTATCCCTCCACCAAGCTGTAGATTGTGCTTCCATTTCCTATCTAAACTGTCTCCATTGTTATATATACTGTAATTGGCAAAAATTGTAATGTCGCCTATTCCAGAAAATGTGCTTGTAATATTGTTTTCTTTTTGTTGATTGAAATTAATAGGTACGAGTGTAAAAAGTTGAATTCTTTCGCTTAATCGAAACCTTCCTCTTAACTCGGTTGTCTGGAAAGATTCCTGTGAAATAGACTTTGTATCCGACCCCAATATTGTATGTTCGGATGAAAACCCACGGTAAAAGTAATGAAGTCCAATAAAATTTTTATGAAACTGTGGCAGAATTCCCAAGTTTGTACCACCCATTGAACAACCGCACACGTCACAGGCATTTGCTTGAAACTCAGCAAACAATAAACATATAATAAGCAGTGCATTAAATAAGTGTCTTTTCACGAGATCGTTTTTGGCTGGCAAAATTAAATGTTTTTGCCCACAAATGATGGATTTGCAGGTTGTTGTCATGGATTAAGGTTTTATGAGTTAGTTATTGGTTAGATGGCTTGTTTTGAATCTCACCAATAATTTTTGCTTTATTAGCCCATTATTGTGACAGCGATCTCTATCACTTTATGGTTAAAAATTGTAAGCACAATAAATCATGTGAGTTAGATTTGTTGAAGGAGTGTGAAGCCTTTTAGTATAAAGTATTGTGGAGGTTTTAAGTATTAGAGATATATATTATTGCTGTAAGGATGCTCCAGATGTAATAGTAAAGCAAGTACCATCCATATAAAATGTCTTTACTAACCTATTGCGTATTCAAGTTGTATTCGCGATAGGGATGCGCAATGGTTTAGTCTTTTATACTGACTCCTATCACTGATGTCTTAGTGAAACTGTGTTGATATAAAAAGTAGAATATATATAGAAAAATAAAAATGGAGTCAGTGTAAAAGACCGAAGCGTAGCGAAGCCTGGAGCAGCCCGGGCCTGTAAGGCATCGCCCAAAAAAAATTAAAATATTGTGTTGTTAAGCATACCCTAAAGTATGATGTAACTTATTGGTATCCTTCTGCCTGAAGATTAAAAAGTTCTGCATAAAGACCATTTTTAAGCAAGAGTTCTTCATGGCTCCCTTGTTCGAGTAATGCACCATTTTTGAGTACAATGATGCGATCGGCCATTCTAACCGTACTAAATCTATGCGAAATAATCACTGCTGTTTTGCCTACGGTCAGTGCAATAAATCGCTTAAAAGCCTCAAACTCGGCTCTAGCATCTAAGGCGGAAGTGGGCTCATCTAAAATAAGGACTTCGGCATCTTTCATATAGGCTCGAGCTAAGGCTATCTTTTGCCATTGTCCTCCCGATAATTCCACGCCATTTCTAAACCTACGGCCTAGTTGTTGTTCCATACCATTAGGTAAAAGATGGATCACTTGGTCAGCCAAACTTTTTTCTGATGCTCCAGCAATAATTGCATCATCGGATAATGCATCAATCTTTCCTACGGCAATATTTTCTCTAAGCGTCAATTCAAATTTTACAAAATCTTGAAAGATTACGCCAAAGTACTGTTGATAAATTGTGCGATCAAAACGTTTGATATCAATACCATCCAATAAAATAGCACCTTCTGTAGGATCGTAGTATCTCAATAGTAGTTTGATTAAGGTTGTCTTCCCTGCCCCGTTTTCACCGACAAAAGCCATCTTTTCTCCAGCTCCGATATTAAAATTTAGGTTGCGAACTACCCAGTTGTCAGCATTGGGATATTTGAAACCCACATTTCTGAACTCAAATCCTTTTACCATCTTTTTAGGTACAGGTATTAGCAGATCTGCTGGTGGGTCGTTATTAGTCAAAGCAAGAAAATCAAAATAATCTTGAAGGTAAAGGGAGCTCTCTGTGATGCTCGTAAATCTAATAAAAAAGCCTTGTAGCTTAGACCTTAAACGATTAAAAGATCCAGATAGAAAGGTGAGGTCGCCTATAGTGAGCAGGCCTGTGAGTGTGCGGAAAATAATCAATAGATAAGCCCCATAATAGGCCGATGTTCCTAATATATTGAATAAAGATCCCCAGATGGTCCTATGAATAGCCAATTTTTTATTTGCTTTGAAATAACGGTCTGCCAACTCTTCAAAACGCTTGGCCAAGTAGCCTGATAGTCCGAATAGCTTCACTTCTTTGGCTGTTACATCACTCGCACCAGCATATCTAAGATAATCTAACTCTCTCCTCTCCTGGGTCCAACTTCTCGAAAGGGAATAGCTGGTCCCACTAAATTTTATCTCGTTGATTATCGTTGGTAATATCGAAAAAACAAGCAATAATAATAGACAAGGTTCAAAAATCACGACACCGATCAACAAACTTGATATGACAATTATGTCCTGAAACTGTGCTAAAATATTTGAAAGTAAACTTACCCGATTACTTGTCTGCTGACGCGCCCTTTCCAGCTTGTCATAAAATGTAGGATCCTCTAATTGCTCCAGATTCAACTCGGCTGTCTTGTTAATGATTTCTACTGATGAAGCATTAGCATATTTGTCGCCCAAAAGTCCGTCACATAAACTAATGATGCGATTCATAATGTCTGATAAAATAGCTAGGCCAAACTCTAACAAAACCAATAATAATACGCTTTCAAGGCCTTTTTCTCCACTCCCTATCTGCCCCACAATTTGATCAATAATCTGCTTAGCGACCCATAGCTGGGCCACAGGGATAATGGCATCAACGATGCGCAGTGCAATATTGAGGTAAAATAGGCCAGGGCTCACAGCCTTCACTTTTTTGAAAAAAAGTGGTACAAATTGTAATGAAGATAAATTTTCTTTGAAATTTATTTTTTTGGGTACTATGGTTTGAAGAGGCTTACTGCGCAAATTAAACTTATATGTGAGCTATATAGAACACTAAACTATGCAAACAAGTTCTGAAGGTGTTAATATTTTTTTATTCTTGAACCCAAGGACATTGAGCACATCTTCACTAGACAATCTCATAAACTGGACATATATCCTATTGCAAAATTGACCGATAGTTATGACCAAAAAGATTGGTTTGGCATCAAGGTCATTATAAGGACAACCGTTGCAAATTTCGCGCTATATTTCTACAATATTCCACTGCATAGGAATAGTATAGCCTGAAAAGTATTCTTCTCATTGTGAATGTTTCATTGAAGATAGTTCGTTAATATATTATGAATTTGTAATAGCAAGTTGGTCAGTTGTTAGGGTTTTGCTAACTAGGATTGTCTATTATTTCTTACAAAGCCTATCTTTGTGCCATGAAATTTGCAACCAAAACCATTCATGCAGGGCAAGAGCCTGATCCTAGTACGGGTGCTATTATGACACCTATATTTCAAACATCTACCTATGTGCAAGATGGACCAGGTGGTCATAAAGGCTATGAATATGCCCGCACACAAAATCCCACAAGGACCGCCCTTCAAGATTGTATTGCAGCACTTGAGAATGGAAAACATGGTTTATGCTTCAGCAGCGGAATGGCTGCTACCGATGCCATTATTAGAATGCTTAAGCCCGGCGATGAAGTAATATCCACTAATGACTTGTATGGCGGTACCTATCGAATATTTACCAAAGTATTTGCAAAATATGGCATAAAATTCCACTTTGTAAATCTCACTGACCTAAGTAATTTAGAGCCGCTCATCAATAAGAATACAAAGTTAATATGGATCGAAACACCTACTAATCCTATGCTGTCCATTGTGGACATAGGAAAGATATGTGCCATCGCCAAAAAGTCAAAAATCAAAGTATGTGTGGATAATACATTTGCTTCGCCTTACCTGCAATCTCCCCTCGATCTCGGCGCTGATATAGTATGTCATTCTGCTACTAAATACCTAGCAGGGCATAGCGATGTAGTGCATGGTGCAATTGTAGTGAATGATAAGGCAACCTACGAAGAGCTTAAGTTTATGCAAAATGCCTGTGGTGCAGTACCTGGTCCTCAAGACTGTTTTCTAGTGCTTAGAGGGATTAAGACATTGCATCTGCGCATGGATATGCATTGCAAAAATGCGATGGCCATCGCTAAATATTTACAAGGCCATGCCAAAGTAAAAAATGTTTATTATCCAGGACTCAAAGATCATCCTCAACATAATATTGCTAAAAAGCAGATGAAAGGATTTGGTGGTATGGTCTCCTTTAGTCTAAAAAAAGACAGCCTTCTTGCTGCTACCACATTGATGAAAAACACCAAGTTATTTAGCTGTGCTGAATCACTCGGAGGAGTTGAATCTTTAATAGGTCATCCAGCCACTATGACACACGGTTCTATCCCTTATGAAGAAAGAGTGAAAACGGGTGTAGTGGATTCGCTTATTAGATTGAGTGTGGGTGTGGAGGATATCGAAGATTTATTATTAGATCTCGAAAAAGCACTCTCTAAAGTTAAATAATCAAGCACTCTTTACGAATCATTATTCATAGGATCTAATAGACTTATGACACATAAGGAGTTAAAACAACTATTGGATCATTACCATCGAACTTATAATAATCCTAGCTTCATTCAGTCCGATCCTATAAGCATACCTCACCGGTTTGATGGCTTACAGGACAAGGAAATTAGTGGACTTTTTGCTGCTCTATTTGCTTGGGGTCAGCGCATTACCATTATACATAAGACAGAGGAGTTAATGAAGTTAATGGATTGGTGTCCTCATCAGTTTATACTGCATCACAATAGCAATGATCTACATGCACTTAAAAAATTTAAACATCGTACTTTTAATACCGAAGATCTGATGTATTTCCTTCGTTTCTTGCAATACTATTATAGACAAGCAGAGAGCTTAGAAGAATTGTTTATAGTAGATAAAAAGGAAGATAATATTGGTAAGGGGATCGCCAATTTTCACAATGTATTTTTTAGCCTTGATGATGCACCTATGAGGACCAAAAAACATGTTTCAACACCCTCGAAAAATTCGGCCTGTAAGCGGTTATGCATGTACTTGCGATGGATGGTAAGAAAGGATGATATGGGTGTGGACTTGGGAATATGGAAAAATATACCTATGCGTCAGCTAATATGTCCCCTTGATGTACATGTGCATCGTGTGGCCTTAGAGCTCGGACTGATACATAGTAACAAGGCCAACTGGGATACAGCAGTTGCCCTTACTGAGCAGCTCAAAAAATTTGATGCTTCTGATCCCGTGAAATATGATTTTGCGCTTTTCAGTCTAGGTATGCAACATGGGAAATTATAAAATGATCTTTTAATTATTCTTGAATTCAAATAAAATTATTTTACTAGACGCTGGATTTAGTGCAATTGCTATAACAAGACACTGGACACTGGATAATGGACACTGGACTTTA
>CAYZQX010000098.1:0-10798 GCA_964480615.1 uncultured Chitinophagales bacterium
TGGATTGTTAAAAAAGTCTCTATAAATTTTAGTCTTAGTATTTTTTTAGTATTTCGCTATTGGTTCTTCACCCATTCATAACACTAGGTTTTAGTTTTACTACTTATACAGTCGAAATCAATCTTGGAAGTCCTGGTATAGGCAATTATCTTTTTTATGGCTAGTTTTTTGATACTTCATTCATATCTAGTAAAAACTGCTAATTTTGCAACACAAACATTCAGAATCCCTAAAAAGCAGAAGGCAATTATTGGCCAATAAACGCAAAATAATCAATGATCCTGTACACGGATTTATACATCTCCAGTATGATCTCATCTATGATTTACTGGAGCATCCATATTTCCAAAGGCTGAGGCGGATTCAGCAACTGGGCTTGTCGGCATTTGTATATCCAGGTGCTAACCACACGCGTTTTGCACATGCACTGGGTGCTACACACCTGATGCAACAGGCCATAGAGGTACTGCGCTCTAAGGGTCACGAGATTAGTGAAGCTGAAGCTGAGTCGGTGTGCGCAGCGATCTTGCTACACGATATAGGTCATGGGCCATATAGCCATGCACTGGAACATACCCTTGTAACCAAGGTGCACCACGAAGCAGTTTCCTTAGCCTATATGCAAGCCATTAACAAGGAAATGAATGGACGGCTAGACCTTGCCATTGCAATCTTTGAAAACAAGTACCCTAGAAAATTTCTCAATCAGCTAGTGTCTAGCCAGCTAGATATGGATAGGCTCGATTATTTGAGCAGAGATAGTTTTTTTACCGGCGTGCACGAAGGGGTGATCGGTTATGACCGAATAATAAAAATGCTCGACGTGGCTGAGGATGAGATCGTGGTGGAGGAAAAAGGTATATACAGCATCGAAAAATTTATTATCTCCAGGCGCTTGATGTACTGGCAGGTATATCTCCACAAAACGGTGTTATGTGCCGAAACCATGATGGTTAAGGTGCTGGAAAGAGCCAAGTCTCTAGCACTCAATGGTGTGGAGATCAATGCTTCAAAAAACCTAGATGTATTCTTACAAAAAGATTGGTCACTAGAAGATTTTACACAAGGCGATCTGCTGCAAAAATTTGCAATGCTCGATGACAGCGATATCTTGTACTCACTAAAGAACTGGTCCAATCATTCTGATCACGTCTTATATTATCTAGCTAACGGCATATTGAACCGCAAGCTATTAAAAATAGAGTTTCAAAAAACAGCAATAGCACCAGAAATACTGTTAGCCAATATCCATAAATATATGGAGCTTACTAAATGGGATCTTGAAAGTATCTCCTATCTCGTATTCGAAGACAGCACGAGTAATAAAGCTTATAACTCCGGCAATGACAGCATAAAAATATTGTATAAAAACGGCTCTAAAGTTGATATAGCTGAGGCATCGGACAACCTCAATATCAAGGGACTTACTGATCCTGTTATTAAATATTTTATGTGCTATCCAAAATATTTACCCAATCAAAAAATATGAATTTCACGGCAACACAGATACAGCATATTGTAGGCGGCAATCTAATAGGCGATCCCGAGTTAATCATTCATGGATTTGCGCCCATAGAGTCGGTCAGTGCGCATACCTTGTGTTTTGCCGATGGTCATAAGTATGAAGCTATGATTGATGCCTCGATCAATTGTCTATACATCATAGGAGATCATTATACACCACTACTGGACAAGGCCACTTACTTATTAGTATCATCGCCACGTATGGCGATGCAGCAACTGCTAGTAGCATATAACACACTTATCGAGGAAGAACCGAGTGGATTAGAACAGCCACACACTATACATCCATCAGCTACTATAGGGGATGAAGTGTATGTAGGCGCATACACCTATATAGGAGCCCATACCACCATCGGTAATAAGGCAAGGATATACCCACAAGTGTATATAGGCAAGAACGTGGTGATCGGTCATGATACCATTCTATATCCAGGAGTAAAAATTTATGATGGCACTGTGATTGGTTCTCATTGTATTATTCATGCAGGAGCCGTTATAGGGTCTGATGGTTTTGGATTCATCCCTAATGCTGAAAACAAGTTACAGAAAATCCCACAGATAGGCAAGGTATGCATCGAAGATTATGTAGAGATTGGTGCAAACACATGCATAGATCGAGGAGCCCTAGGCAATACCATAATCCAAGCAGGAACCAAGCTGGATAATCTGATACAAGTAGCCCATAATGTGGTGATCGGCAACGATAGCGCATTGGCTGCACAGGCGGGGATTGCAGGGAGCACCACAATTGGCAGTGGCTGTATGATCGGCGGGCAGGTAGGTATTACAGGGCATATCAATATAGCCGATGGCACTAAAATTAATGCACAGAGCGGGGTATCAAAATCAGTAACTATTCCCTCTCAATCCTATACGGGCACTCCAGCGAGAGAATATAGAGCGCATTATAAATCGCTTTCGCATATTCAAAATATACCGCTGCTGATGGAAAAAATAAAAGCGTTAGAAGATCAATTAGCAAGCATGAATAATCGAGATCATGCACAATAAAACCATGTAGAATTGTCAAGTTATTTTACAATAAAAATTATTAATATTTAAGGTTAGCCAAAGCAAGGAATGTGCGGATGAATAATCAAAAAACAATACAAAAACCCATAAAAATTATGGGCACTGGGCTGCATAGTGGACACTTAGTGGAACTGGATATACTTCCTGCCGAGGCGGGTTTTGGCATTAGGTTTCAAAGGATGGATATGCCCAATCAACCGATGATAAAAGGTGATATAGCTCATGCCAAGGGACTGCCCCGCCATACTGAAATTGTACAAGGGGAAGCATTTGTCAATACAGTGGAACATCTTATGGCCGCCCTGCATATATTAGGCATTACCAATCTCTTGATTCAACTCAATAATGATGAGCTGCCTATCCTTGATGGTAGCGCTGCAATATGGATGAAGGAATTTATACAAGCAGGCATCTTATTGCAAGAGGGAAGTCAAGAAGAATTTGTGTTTAATGAAGTAGTGCGTTATACCGATCCTGACAAGGGCAGCAGTTATATAATTATCCCCGATGAACAATTTAGTATCGAAGTCAATATAGATTATCATTCATCGGTTATGCCGCCGCAATATTCATCTTGGCATGCCTCCGAAGATTTTTATCAGGAGATTGCACCAGCACGTACTTTTTGCTTTTTACACGAGCTGCAATGGATGAAAGAAAATGGACTCGCTAAAGGTGGCAGCTTGCAAAATGCGTTGGTTTTTATAGAAAAAATTCCCGATAAAAATATATTGGAAAGACTGAGCGCAGAATACCAAGTATCCATTGATCATATACAGCCTGGCAGAGTGGTACTCAATGATGAACCACTGCGTTTTCCCAATGAAGCGGCGAGACATAAATTATTAGATCTTGTAGGCGATATCGCCTTGTTAAATACCAAACTGAGAGGCAAGATCATCGCACATAAACCCGGCCATTCTTCGAATATTAATTTCGCCCTCTTCCTCAAAGAATATATGAAGAAAAAAAAGTCTATCAGCCTACCGCCTATAGACTGGGATGCCACGCCTGTAAAAGATATTTTGGGCATACAAAAAATGTTGCCACACGCTTATCCATTTTTATTGATTGATAAGATCCTTAGACTGACTGATCATGATGTGATCGGTGTTAAAAATGTGACCATCAATGAACCCTTTTTTCAAGGACATTTTCCGGGCGCTCCTGTTATGCCAGGGGTATTGCAAATAGAAGCGATGGCACAAACGGGTGGCATACTACTGCTGAGCACTGTGCCCGATCCCGAAAACTACCTCACCTTCTTTATGAAGATTGATCAAGTGAAGTTTCGCAGCAAGGTGATGCCTGGGGATGTGCTGATCTTTCACCTGGAGCTATTAAGCCCCATAAGACGCGGAATATGTGAAATGAAAGCAATGGCTTATGTTGGCAATAAACTGGTATCAGAAGGGCTGCTCACGGCACAAATAGCGCGTAAATCTTAAAAATACCTGGTCTTCCTAGTTTTTTATAATCAATGCTCCAGCAGTGCTAAACGCCGTGTAAATTCATTTATTAATTATAATTTTTGACAACGCGAATTGGTGGATAATAGCTACCGTTTTTTTATTACAGCTACCTACCCTATCAGTAGTTATCTTATCAATTGATTGCCGACTGCAATGAAAATTAAAATATCCATTTCTAACACCAACTACTGTGAAATTCATTTCATTCCATTATGCCAAGCTAGCTCAATAATAATTCCACAACTCAATCAATGAAATATTCATTTGCATTAAAAAACATTGGAAAAAAATACAATCGCCATTGGATATTCAAGGCTATGGATAGATCATTTCAAGGAGGTGATTACATTTCCGTAACTGGTCACAATGGCAGCGGCAAATCCACCTTAATGCGCATTCTCAGTGGCGTGATGAAGCCCACCCAGGGACAGGTGCAACTGTGCTGTGGAGATCAACCAATTAAGGAGGAAGAACTATACAACTATGTGAGCCTATGCGCCCCTCAAATGGATATTCCCGATGAGTTAAATTTACTGGAACTACTTGAATTTCATTTTAAGTTCAAGGCGACATTGCCATCCATCAGCATTCAAGATATTCCCATGCTCATACAGCTCGATGGACAGGAAAACAAACCCATCAGCCAGTACTCCTCAGGCATGCGACAAAGGGTAAAACTAGGACTCGCTATACTCTCCAATACCCCTCTCCTAATCCTCGATGAACCTACGACTAATCTCGATGTCAATGGTGTGAACTGGTACTACAACTTAGTTGAAAAATACATTGAACAACGCATTGTATTTATTGCTTCGAATCAGGAAAGGGAATACTATTTTTGCAATGCAAGCATACACCTGCCCGACTATGCAAGCAATACCTAACTTATCCATACTATGGCTATAAGAACGCCGCTACTAACCAATGATGGATCTTATACCATCTACCACAGTGAACTCAATGAGATCTATCATTCCAGACATGGTGCACTTACTGAATCACAGCATGTGTTTATCCACCATGGCTTGCTCCATCAACTCCACAAGATGGATCACATCGCGCTATTAGAAGTGGGCTATGGTACAGGCTTAAATGTATTATTGACCATCATAGAGCTGCAAAACCCTTTGCATGCCACTAAACATATTGAATATACTGGGATCGAAAAATACCCATTGGAAGAACAGGAATATGTTCAGCTCCACTACCCATCCATTCTCCAGCATACACATACGCTACAATGGTTTGAAATGATACACCATAGTCAGTCTAATAACAGGAATCCGATCACGCCTAATTTTTTTTTCACACCCATCCATACTGGCATTGAAGCGCACTTGGCACAGATCACTCGGCTAGACCCACAATACAACTTGATTTACTTCGATGCATTTGGCCCTAATACCCAATCGGAATTATGGACAGCATCCCTTTTTAAGCAATTGTACGAGGCTGCTACATTAGGCGCGGTACTAGTGACCTATTGTGCGAAAGGTGCTGTACGTCGAGCGATGCAAGAAGCTGGCTGGACTGTAGAGCGATTAGCTGGCCCACCAGGAAAACGCGAAATGATCAGGGCTACTAAGTAATCATAAAATGTAACTGCTGATGGGATATCCTAACCAATAATTTTAGACGTCTAATAAGCTACATACCATTCGTGTAGTTTCTCCTTCTAATGATCGTTCTTGTTCTCCTCTAACCACTTCAATATTTGATCTTGGTCCTTAGCAGTTTGATAACAATAGCAAATATAATTTCAGTAGCTATATAGGGCATCACCCGCCTATAAGCGAAGATACGAAGTAGCGATTACCTAGGTCTAACTATTCGGATTGCTCGATGAGTCGTTTTACGTAAGGCGGGTCGGGCTGTACGAGACTTCGCTGCCGCTACGGCCCTGCGTTACACTTGGGCAGCCACTTTGTGGCTTCTCTCCCATCCCTGATGCAATTTTTTTGTTTTACCCTAATTTACAGCGTATTTCATCCACAAGGACATTTGCTCCTCCACAGAGGCTTGATGTCCATTATTTTTTGAGGTCTTGAGGTATAATGAATGGAACGGTTATAGCAATACTTCTCCACTAAAGATATTATGAGAGGAATTTTTGTTGTTGTACACTGAGGGTTGGTTTCCGTTTTTTATGGATGTTTACATAAGCATTAGGTACTTTAATTTTTTCTATTCTATAAAACTATGTCACCCTAAAAAAATAATAAAAATCAGACAGAACACAATTCACAATCCAAAATCTGTAGTACACACATCACCACCTAACTGATATACAATCCTTTGTCACAGCTACAAAACAAATGATTCGTTGCAACATTGGGATATGACTAGGTTCTTGTAACTACCACAGCTCGGGATAGCGATCGACGTGGATATCCTTTTAGGAGGCTGGTGTGCAATGCGCAATTTAGGGGCAAGGACAATGTACTATTGATTATCGCACAGCAGTGAGCAACTTCCACTTGCTAAGCCTCCTAAAAGATAGGAACAAAGAGCGCGGGCCTGCCCTCTAAACGACATGGGATTATCCTTACTACTGCTTAGAGGGCAGGCATCCCCCTAATAGCAGTTGATATTTCAAGCGTAGAGGGAATAATTATGGAGCTTATTGCGCTAATACTTATCAGACATAGATCATTGATGTCCTATGCGGGCATTTAATACAAGGAAAAATGTGCTTGTATTCGGAACATAATTTCATCGACATAAACTTCTGGACTTATGACTTAAATTATTCACGAGTGGTGGTTATTCCACAGTAACGCTTTTGGCTAGGTTTCTCGGCTGATCCACATTGCAATTGCGCATCACCGCGATATGATAAGCCAGCAATTGTAGTGGAATCACTGAAATCATAGGAGTAAGCGGTTCGGCTGTCATTGGAATTTTTATAACGTGC
This sequence comes from uncultured Chitinophagales bacterium, assembly GCA_964480615.1. GTDB lineage: Bacteria > Bacteroidota > Bacteroidia > Chitinophagales > UBA2359 > CAYZQX01. Next base: position 6,943 of record CAYZQX010000098.1, read on the forward strand.
TCGGCTAGTTCCTCGAGCTGGGTATCGTTTTCGGTGGTGATGGCGATAATGCGTCCTTTGCGTGCTTTCACCTCTTGTACATTGCTTATAATTTTTTCATAGGCGCTGTGGTTAGTAGCCAGTACGACAACGGGCATTTCCTCGTCTATTAGGGCGATAGGGCCGTGTTTCATCTCGGCGGCAGGATACCCTTCGGCGTGTATATAACTGATCTCCTTGAGCTTTAATGCGCCTTCTAAAGCCACTGGAAAATTATAACCCCTGCCGAGATACAAGAAATTCGTAGCATCCTTGAATTCGGCTGCTATTTTTTTGATCAGTGGTTCTACTGCTAGCACCTGACGGATTTTTTCGGGGATGATTTCCAGCTCCCGCATGAGCTCGTGGTATCGCGAATCGGCGATGGTGCCATTGTGTCTGGCCATGAGCAGTGCCATAAGGTTGAGGATGGTGAGCTGCGCGGTGAAGGCCTTGGTACTGGCTACACCGATCTCAGGACCAGCGTGGGTATAAGCACCAGCGTGGGTCATCCGAGGGATGGATGAGCCTACCACATTACATATCCCAAATATGGTAGCTCCCTTCTTTTTAGCCAGGTCTATAGCTGCTAAGGTATCAGCAGTTTCCCCTGATTGAGAAATTGCAATAATCACATCGCGCTCACCTATAACAGGGTTGCGATACCTGAACTCTGATGCATATTCGACCTCTACAGGCACTCTTGCAAGATCTTCGAAAAGGTATTCCCCTACTAAGCCAGCATGCCATGAGGTACCACAGCCCACGATGATGATGCGTCGGGCATTAAATAATTTTTGTTCAAACTCCTTGATGCCCCCAAGTGCGATGATGCCCTGTTCAAAATTTAAGCGGCCACGCAAGCTATCCGTGATAGAGGTAGGTTGCTCGTGGATCTCCTTGAGCATAAAATGTTCATAGCCACCCTTTTCGAGTTTCTCTAGCTTCCAGGCGAGTTCTTGTACATAAGGGGTTTTTGTCTGATTGTGGACATTTACGATTTTCAGTCCATCCCTAGTGATCACGGCCATCTCCTCATCATCTAAGTATATGACTTCTCTGGTATGCTCTACGATGGGCGTGGCATCGGAAGCTATAAAATATTCTCCTTTACCTACACCTATGACTAGTGGACTTCCCTTGCGAGCTGCGATTAATCTGTCAGGCTCATCGCGCGAAATTAATACGATGGCATAGGCACCTACTACTTGCGTCATCGCCAATCTCACTGCCTCAGCTAAATCTATCTTATTCTCATTTTTTATATCCTCGATCAAGTGTAGAAACACTTCGGTATCGGTATCGCTGACAAATAAGTGTCCGCGCTTAGTCAACTCGGATTTGATATTCGCATAATTCTCTATAATGCCATTGTGTATCAATGCCAGGTCTCCGTGTTCCGTTACGTGAGGATGCGCATTCACATCATTAGGAGGCCCATGGGTAGCCCAGCGTGTATGACCGATGCCTATATGTCCTGTGATATTTTTATCCAGGCTATGTTTTATCAAATCTTCTACTTTACCCTTGCACTTATACACATTGAGGTCGCCATTCAATAGTGCTACACCAGCACTATCATAGCCCCTGTATTCCAGTCTCTTAAGACCTTGTATAATAATTCTATACGCATCGCGCTGACCTATATATCCTACTATGCCACACATATTGTTATGATGATTTATTTATTAGGTTTTATAATACTGAATGTAACTCCTTGTCCTACTTATACAAGGAAGATATTAATTTTATGAAAAGCGTTGTAAGCAGGAAATTATTTTCTTGTAATAGGCCTTATGAGTCTATTAGCAACTAGGCTATGGCGTGTTAGCACTTATTGTGCTAATGGCACATAGAATAATCTCAGCTTAGGTCTATCAGCGATATATACCGACTGTGGTCCTTCGAATACAGCGCGGTCAGGAGTGGTAGCAAATGAATGTACAGCAATGAGCAAATCCAAGGAGTCCGACTTATCCTCGAGGTAGTCTTGTAGATAATAATTTATATCAATGCTGTATCGCAGCTTATCCACACCATCTTCGCTGACCTCTTGTGGCGGTCGCCCTAAGTTTAGGTTATAATCATTACTAATTTTTATAGCCCCGGTATAGCGATTGATCAACCGCACATTTATATAACTTGGCATAGCATATAAGGAGTCTGCTTCATCAACCCTATGTGTCAATAGCAGTTCGGCTTTATTGATTATGGCATCAGGCAAGCTAGACTTGTAAGGCAATCGAGCGATCAGGTCGATCCCATCCATCCCTTGAGCATAAAGCTTGTCCGTGGCAAATAATTCGGGATTGCCGATTTGCTCTTTTACATCCTCACTGGCTGACTGTAAGTAGTCGTGCGTGAAATGACCTGAAACATTATCAACTCTGAATACGATGGTTCTATTTTCAAAACTATCGACGCCTAACTCCTCTCTAAAGTAAAGGGTCATACGAGTACTTGCCCCTCCTAGCGAGAATGAAGTAATAGCATTATTAGGCAAGCTGGATTCAGGCGTTACATATAGCCCCTTGAACACTTCTTGCATGGCTGTATTCGTCACATCCTCACTTTCATCAGTACTAACAACAGTTTGAAATATGCGCTGTGCTAAGCTGGAATAACTCATGTCAAATGAAATGATGGGTGCGAGTGGAGTTGCCTGTGCAGTATCAGATACATCATAGCGACGAATTTCAGGATGAAACTCTATATTGCTCAATCGGCTTAAGGGATTAAGCTCAGTTGCATAGGTGGTCTCTGAATCAATCTTTTCTCTGTCGCTTATACGCTCTAGCACTTCATACACAGCCAGATTATTTTTGGCGCTATCAGGGCCATAAGCCGTGGTAGAGCTGGTATATACGATATTAAAAATCAGGGAATCAAAATACAATTGATTGGCTGTGCGCAAGTAGGATTCAGTCATCAGCATTTCGACATAGAATGATGCCGAATACTTGCCGAATATAGGATCCTCTTGTATCTCACCGAGCATAACAGCACCCGCTAATGGATCCAGATAGACTGAATCTGGCAATTGGTGTAGGAACTCCACTTGCATGGTGTCGCTAAATACGGTGTTGATATTATTTTCTTCCTGTAATAGATCGGAACCTATATCAGTGGGATTATTACAGGCTGTAATAAAGAATAAAAAAGCGCTCCCTAAGAACGCTGCCCATAAGTTGATTCGATTGTTAATCAACCAATAATTTTTTATAGAACTCAATATAAGATTTTTCATCTACTGGATCAGTATAGGAATGAACGATTTTTTTCTTTGGGATATTGTTAATTACGTCTTCAGCTACTTTGTCATCTCCGATGATCACACCATCGGAATAATGGATAGCACCTAAGTGCATATCTGAATTAGTATGGCCATTATAATGTTTGAGATCGGCGAGTTCCACCTTATTAATCAGAGATTTTATGGCGAAGCTATCGCCTAAATTGCCCTCATACACATTCTCATATACGCTGTACACCATCTTGGCATTAGCAAATACTGGATCGGACTTATAAGCCGTTTTTACATACATAGGCAGCAGGGATGCAAACCAGCCATGACAATGAATAATATCAGGCGGCCAGCCAAATTTCTTTACTGTTTCGAGTACGCCCTTACAGAAAAAAACAGCACGTTCTGCATTATCGTCGTAAGGCTTTCCATCCTCATCGTGGTAAACCCCTTTGCGCTTATAAAAATCTTCGTTATCCAAAAAATATACTTGCATCCGCGATCCGGGCAAGGAAGCAACTTTTATCAACAAAGGAAAATCATCATCGTCGATTATAATATTGATACCACTTAAGCGCACTACTTCGTGTTGTC
>CAYZQX010000099.1:0-10778 GCA_964480615.1 uncultured Chitinophagales bacterium
CAGCATACAAGACTAAACCATTCCGCATCCCTATCGCTGGCTGCGCGATTTACGACTCACGATTTTCGATTTACGATCCTGATAGGCTAGCGCGATTCGCGATTTAAGACCATGAAACTTGTTGCAGCAAGTTTACCAAGACCAGTGTATAATATCCAGAGTCTAGAGTCTAGTGTCCAGTTATTGCGATAGGGATTGCAGCGAATATCCTTTTAGGAGGCGACTAGCAATGCAGTACTTAGAGTTATTGTACCAAAACTTATAGAATGGTTAAAGCCTTATATAGTTACTCCATTTGCCTCCTAAAAGATAGTAGCGTAAAGCCCGGGCCGGAGGTATCGCCCATTATTAAAAGTTGTCCGTTTTGTTGACTATCATTATTCATAATAAATAGTTGAATGAGTGTATCTAATATAGAAATTGATGTTAGGTTAATTCTCTAAATTTGTGTAATTATTTGAGACAATTTAATAGTCGCTCTATTGTATTAGGTTAAAACTAGCCGCTAAAAAAAATCCCGAACTAGAAATGAATCTAGATCGGGATTTATATGAGTTAACTTTACACGATGCATAGTCGCTGATCGCAATAGTTTATAATGGTGTTATTTTCAATTGCACATCATGTAAATAATTAAAGTTATTCTACTAAAATGCGCTTGGTAACTCGACTGTTGTTGTAGTACACCGTTATCAGATACATACCTGTATGCAATTCGCGACAATTCACCGAACAATAATTTCCGTTGATCTTTGTTGTGTGTACAACTTGTCCATTAAGAGCGGTTACAACTAGTTCACCATCTTGTATTTCTTCAGTGAATTCAATTATCGGATTTTCGTTTTTAATTATACTTGGTGTGATGGTCATGTCCCAATTAGGGTCTAGCAGTTTATGGGCGTAAAGATCATCGTTATTGTCCTCAAGTAGCAACGGTGTGGTAAAGCTTTGTGTGGTAGTCCAGGCTGTCCAAGTGCCACCTACACACTGTGTACGTACTGCCCATTGATAGATGGTATTAGGTGTGATAGAGGTAAATGATTTGTAGTTAGTTGTTAAATTGCTGTAATAAGTCCAAGATGAGGTGGTTGATTTTTTCATCTTTACTTGATAGTACTGTTTATGCGATACTGAACTCCAATTGAGTTTAGCACCAGTAGCTGTAAGATTCGTGACAAATAAATTTGAAGGGGTGCTACAGCCAGCAGTTTGTCCAGTGGCAGTTACACTATTGCTTATAAGTCCAGCACCATTAACTGATGATATGGTGTAATAATAAGTTGTACCTGATACAAAAGCTGGATTATTTAATGTATAACTGGTTACATTTCCGATATTAGTAGCAGCCATAAAATTACTGCCACCACTTGTTGTGCCTATTTGCAAGCGATAGTTTGCGATGCCTGAATTGGCATCAGTCGCCGCTGTCCATCCTAATGTAGATGTGTATTGAGCCGTAGTGGAATTATAGGTAATCGTACCTGAGCTGATAGTAGGAGTGCTAGGAGTAGTATAATCAACTAAAAGATCTTCAGTTGCGATGTTACTTATATTGCCCGCTACATCCTTAGCTAAAGACCGAATCTTGCCTGCATTAGTTGTGGCATTTGCACTTTGATAGCGGAGTTGTGAAGCAGTTGTGCCTACTGTAATGGTTGGTGTACTTGTTCGAGATCTATACACTCTTAAATCATCAACCTTGTATTGACAATTACCTGATCTGAAAGATATGTGCGTTCCATTTGATATAGGAGTGGTATCAGTCCAATCGGTTATAAATACATTATTGACATATACCTGTATCTTGCCAGTTATGCGATCATAAAAAACTTTGCAATCATAAGATTGTCCAGTATTAATTATACAATTAGTTTCTTTAACTAAGGTATAGGCATCTGTGGCATCTACTTCATAGAGTTGTACCTTGTCACCATCATCTCTAAAATATACAAAGTAAGAGATACCTCTATTAGCTGCTGAGGGTGTGTTGGCAAAGAAGTGAAGGCCCGCTCTTTTATTAGTACCAGTCCCAGTAATCGTGCCTTGCCAATGGTATAAATAGCTATTAGAAAGATTTTGTGTAAGTGCACTATAGGTATTGGTATTGGAGTTAGCTTCATCGGATTGTAGGGCAGCACCTGATGAGATGCCCCATACACCTGATGGTGATGTCCAAAGGCTACCTAGTGTGGTACCGCTAAACTCATCGTTGTAAAAGCCCTGTGATGCTAATGAACTCCATTTAGTACCATCATAATCACTTACTTGATAAAATCCTGAATAGATACCACTGCCACCTGAATTATCGGTATCAGTAAATGTGCAAGTGAAATTTCCTGTTACCCAGTTATAAGCTTGTATCGCTGTATTAGGGCTGGTTGTATCAATAACTTGTGCTGTCCAAGCGATGTCGAATCCAGGAGCAGTTGTGGCACAGTCAGTTCTAAAATCAAATAATAGACTACCACCTGTTGAGGTTATGGAGGCTGGAAGGGTAGTACCATGATAACGCCCTATAAGTGGTGATGTATAGCTACTGCCATCATAGATGTATAAGTAATCATAGTTTAATTCGGTATTAAAAGCATTAAAAGTTATGGTAATGCTTGTAGCTCCTGGTGGTGCAATTTTTACTACTTGACGTACATCATTGGCATAGTTAGCTGTGCCACCACCATCAGTAAAACTGCCAGTACTAGTTATGTAATTGGTTATAGTGGGATTGTTATTTACGAGGTTGTAGTAGTAGTCCCAATTCCATAGTGGGCCAGGGTCCGTATGTGATTGATTGGGAAATTGTTGGTGTCCTTTAATCTTCGTACAAGCACCAAGTCCGCAGGTAGTAGTAGATCCACTACAACCTAAACCATGATACATACGCAGGGGGTTAATGCCATAGCCGCTGTTAACGATATCTTTTACAATATTAGCTGATGCGGTGTACATAGCAGTCGTGTACCAGCTTGCATTGTCGATATAGCCCTCGTGCTCTAATCCAATCGTATATGGATTTTCAGAGCCTACGTGCCAACCTTTATCGGCTTCACATACCATTTGTGTTATTTGACCATCAGATGATCTGATCATATAATGTGCGGAGGCACTAGCTGATGTATTTTGAAACCAGCTAATTGAACCTGAATAAGATCCTTGCATCGTATGAATTGTAACTGCGCTTATGGCAGTGCCTGATCGACTGCTATAATTAGGGGAGGTAACCCACAATACACCTGGTACATCATAGCATGGTCCTGCTTTTAATATGCCATATACATTGCCTTCCTCACTAATTATTTGATCTGCCGAAAAACTAAGTCTTGCAGAGGATAATATTGCAAAATTAGAATCCCCAAAAAGTATGGAACCATCTAACCTATAGTCAGGAAAGTTGTACAGTTGCTGAAAAGCTTTGTTATTTAAAAAACTGTAAATCCCATATTTGAAAACATCAATGGGATATTGATGCTGTATATCATTTCCAGGTACGAATTCGCTTAGCATGGCAACTAGATCTATCGCACTTGCCAAGTCATTAGATGAAACCTGATTGAGTTTAGCTAGCTGATCAAAGGCAGCTGAATAAGCTAAGATATTAGATGCCATATCTATCTTTATCAAGTCAGCAGGCATCCCACTAAGATCCGCAATTTCTGCTAAGTTGTTTCTAAATACCCCACCACCTTCTTCAAATAGACCCATTATTCCATAGCCTATGGGCATGCCAGAACAGCTAGCACTCATTTCACTTGGGATAAGATGAGTCATTCTGGTATTGTGATAGGATACCGCTTCGAGGAGACCCTTGGGTATCGAAGGATAAGTATGATAAGCATCCTGAAAAGCAGATAGGATAGGCTGATTGTTATGAACCCTATCTTGTGAACGCAGCAAGTTCACTTGACAAAAGAGCAATAACAAGCAAAACGCACTAAATAGATTTAGCTTCATTCTTAATAATTGTAATTTTGTATCAAAGATAATTAACAAAAATTAAGATAGAACATAATTTTATAAAATTTATAATTAATTTAGAATTAGGAATTGTTTATGGATAGCTAAGTTACACAATTGCTCAAAATTTTGTGATTTTGGCGACGCCTTACAGGCCTGGGGTTGCTTGCTAATTTTTTATTTATTATGAGCAACAAGAACCTGCTCTAAGTCCTTATTTTTTCAGGGCTACGCTTGGGCTCCAGTTCAGGGCTGGCGGGCTTTCAATTGCTATAAATAAAATGATGCCGAAAGCCCGCCCGCCCTGTACTAAACCCTTATGATCCCTATTGTTTTTTGCGTATAACGATTCTATGATTGTTTCATTCATTTATTTACGTCATGTGCCCCTCATCCCGATGAATAAAACCAAGTTTCGATTACATTGTTTAAAGGGCAAGCTGTTTAGCCTCTAGTCAAGGCTGTAGCTGCATAATGTTGTAGGAGATCATTTTCAAGGCAATTGATTATGATGTCCTTATTAGTTATTGCGCAAGTCCTATTTATGAATTGACTAGACTGATTACAATCAGCCTGTGGTCAAATTTTATTGTTAAAAAATCGAGAATATTAAACAATCGGATTACCGAATATTTGCCCCACAGACCGAATATTCGCTAAATCGACCAGTTGTTACATTCTATTTGTAGCTGCAAGTGTTTTCCAATAAGTTTGTGCAATTATAATTCAAAGGAAATGAAAACCACAATAAGACAAATCAGTTTGATTTTATTTTTCATACTGTCTAACTGTATGGGCTACTGCCAAATCCAAGGCATTGTAAATGTTTCCAATATCAATCCTGGATTCAACTCAATCTGGGATTACGACAATGATGGTGATCTAGATTTTGGTGTCCGATATGGGGGTGAATATCCTCTAAATGGATATAGATACCGCATTGTGGAGAATGCGAATAATCAGGACTATTTTCCTCATAATCCTATGGAAATAGACAATTCGAATCCTTATAATTTAATTGGAGACTATGATGTTGACAGTGATGGGGAAGAAGAATTTATTGCTAGGTATACCAATAGCAGTCATATTCCATTTGCCATAGAGAAAGGGGACTGGGATGAAGTGTGGACAACAACTCCATTGTATGATACTATCCCAAATGGGCAAACACAAATCAATGGCTTAGTTGATTTTAATAATGATAATTGTGTGGATTTACTCTTAATCACCTCGAGTCCCGATCGAATTGGTTATTTGCCCTGTTTAGGGAGCTTTACAGATTATGAAAGCACATTACAGGAATATTCTCCATTCGTGAATCAAGGCCCCAGTAAGTTCCTTTTCCACGATCAGAATAATGACAGTTTTATTGATGTAATTATTTATAGTGATTACATGGTAAAGACGATTGAAAATCAAAACGGGCTATTTATAGAGAATAGCACCATTACCACTACTGATAGAATTGATACATTGGTTGATGTTGACAATGATGGACGACTAGATATTATGCTTGAGAATCAATCCTATCAACAATTGACTCAATATGAAAATAAATACACTTGGAAGTTTTTTTCAAAGCAAGGTCAATCAAATTTTAGTTTTGGTGAAGCAGATCTCTTGTTAACGATTCAAGATACTGCTTTTTATCAAGTTTACAGCAATCAGGGAGGTGATTTAGGTGGGATATATACTGATGAATCATCTTATTTTGGCAATTCAGAATGGGCTGATTTTGACGGGAATGGTGATGTTGAAATGATGGTTTTCTCTCATCACTTTTATACAGGGGTTTACAATCCTGATTCTTTTTTTATAAACAATTTGTATTGTAACTTTATGGGTACTAAATACAATATATACAATTACAGCAATGGATCTCTTTCAATGGTAGAAATGACAGAAGAATCGCAGACTTTAAGTAGAGCAATTGCTTATTCTTTTTTTGCTGTTAGAGATATTAATTTAGATGGGTTACCAGAAATTCTCTTTAATGGGACTAATAGTTACCCCACATATAGTTATATGGGTGTGAATTATTTATATGACACAGACTACTTGTTGGTTCAACAAAATATTGGCAATTTTAATTTTGTTACGGATCATCCTATGGATGAGTACCTTGGAAAACTAGGTTGTCAAAGAGCAACCGATTTTAACCAAGATGGGTTGGCTGATTTTGTTTCATGCAATAATCATACTAAACAATTGTCTTTGTTTAAAAATTTAGGGGAATTTGAATGGGATTTTCCGATTACCTGTTCTTTAAATTTTAACAGTATCACGAGTTGCAAGTTTGCGTATTTAAGCGATGACACTATAATAGATCTTCTCTATCTTAATGAAGATAGTACAAGCCTATATAGTTCCGGTGTCACCTTGCCTAATCCTTGTCAAACCCAAGCAAATATTTACCAAGCGAGTGTAGGAAGTAAACTGACCAATTTTACTGAAATAGATTTTAATTTGGATGGACTTAATGATTTAATGTTAGAGGAAATACCTCAAAACAATAATCCAACAAATAATGCGGAAACTAAATTGATTTATCTAGTGAACAATGGCAATAGCCTCTCTGAGTGGACTAATTCATTTACTATATATAATCGCTATTATCAAAAAACGATTACCAATGAAGATGAGTTTATCAGCACAACCTTTTTACTTGACTCATTACCTAATGGAAGCAGTTATTTACGGATGATCAATAACCTCACACAATCTAGCTCTAATGCTATCCCAATTGATATTTTTAGTAAACCTAAAATTCCGTTTCTTGTGAAATCTGACTCTTTAAGACTCTATCTTTACTATGTTGCATCTGATAAAGAATCAATCGTCAGACGAGAAATATATAATTTTATTGAGTTAGGGGTAGAAGAGTCCATTGCCCAAATCGATTCCATTGCTACACTTTTAGAATTTCAGGATACAAATAATAACGGGATTCAAGAATTGTTTTATTTGGATCATTCTATGAATATGGAGTATTTTGAAGAACCTGAATCTTTGATTATGTACAATATTGGAAAGTATCAAGAATACTATAATATTAATGAACTAAATTATTTTACACCTAAAGTCTTTTTTAGTGATATTAATCAGGATGGATTTCTTGATGTTTTGTATAATAATAGAATTTCTATTAATGGTGCTAATAATAATTTTTTTAAAGTTCCCAACTACGTTTTTAACACCCATTTTGATATGGTGGATTTGAATAACGATCAAAGACTTGAATTGCTTGAAGATGGATATAATACCTATAATTTTAGTAATGATTTTTTCAGGGCCCATTTATTGAAATTTGTTAAACACGACTTTTTGGATGTCTCCTATCTAGGAGGTAAGGTATTCATTGATACGGATGAAGATGGAATTCAAGATAATGACGAGGTAGGTATAGATCATTATTTTGTACATACTGGAAATGGCATGTCATATACCAATAACGCTGGCCACTATGCTAAGTATAATTGGACCAGTGATACATTAGACATTCATTGTCCATTAATCTATCCTCATTGGTATCATACTACAAGCCCCGATTATAGTTTTATGCCTGATAGTAGCATTTACCAAAACAATTTCAATTTTGGTCTTAACACTGATACGCTCTTCTATGCGAACATCAATTACTTTAATTCTCCTAATGTAAATATTTGTAATGAAACTACAAAATTTTTCATTAATAATTTCAATTCTGGCAGTTTGCCATACAATATTGAATGCGAATTAAAGATAAGTCCAGTTTTTGAACTCATAAGTCCCAGTTTGTATTATGAAAGCCAAGGAAGTTATATAACATATTACATTCCGCAACAACTAGTTTTGCCCCTACAGGGCAGATCAAATACCCTGGAATTTCTTAACCCATCCTCTGAATTTTTAGGGCAGAATTTTGAAACAGAACTTAAGATTAGTTATTATAGTTTGGATGGTGAATTAGTCGATACAGAGATAGTTAATTCTGTAGCCCATACTTATTGTCCTCACGATCCTAATCACAAATCTTGCAATCCCATTGGAGAAGGAGAAGAACATTTTATACGACCCAATCTAACACATCATTATAAAATTGATTTTCAAAATCTTGGAAATTATTTTGCTACTAATATTTTAATCAGAGATACTATTTCACCTAATTTTGATATACATAGTTTTAATTTAATTTCTACAACCCATAATACCCAAGTTAATATTGATTATAACACAAGGGTTGTCGAATTTAAAATGCCAGCAATTTATTTAATTCCAGCTTATCAAGATAGTCTTCTTAGCCAAGGATCAGTTTCTTATACAATTGATCAATTACCTGAATTGCCTGATTTTACAATTATCGAAAACAAGGCCTACATCTATTTCGATCTGAATTCACCAATTATTACTAATAATTATACCCATACGATATCTAGGAATTATTTCATCGAAAATCCTTTGGCCATTCGTTTAATTGATTTTGATGTAGAAAAGGAGGATAAGTCAAACTTAATCACCTGGACTGCAACTACTGATGAAACTGAATCTTATTTTAGATTATTGAAAAGCACGGATGGGGCTAATTTTGTTTTGTTAAAAGAGCTCTTTATCGATCCATTGGCAATGAATAGTACCCAATATGTAGTCAATGATGAGGATTATAATTTCGAAAACGTTTACTATAAGCTGCAAGTTGTCAATTTATCTGGCGCTCAGCGCGATCTTGGTATTCGATTTGTAAGTCGTTCTGCAATTGAGATAATTGATGTATTTCCGAACCCAGTTAGGGATATGTTAACCATAAGTAATAAATCAAATACCGAATTGATTGGCAGCATATATGATGTTAGAGGCAATAAGATTACCACCATTCAACTAGGGATAAATGACCCGCTACTATTATCAGTTAAAGATTGGCCAGTAGGGGTATATTCCATCGAATTTAACGTACAGGGTGTAGTTCGAACTCAAGTCACTAAATTTGTGAAATATTAGGTGGCTTACTATCCTTGTTTAATATGTTTTGTGATGGCTTTTTTCTTTATGTATTCAAGCATGTCATTGTACCCTTTCATTGCTGGTTATTAGGGCATATAAAAACTGTAATAAACTAATTTAGGGCTGTTGATGTATATTCCTTCTATAAGTACTACATCGCCTTTGCGTAGCTTGCTGAGTGATGATTCTAATTGTTGACTATTAGCCATTGGCACTTTGTTTATTTTAGTAATTATGAATCCTTTTTTTATTGAGGTGTACAATGGTACAATGCCATTGGTCAGTTGATAGACCCTAACCCCAGCACTTAGGTTAAGACTATTGAGTTCTGTGGGCAATAGATCTTCCAGTTTAATACCCATCTTCTTTTCAAATTCTATGTTTTGATCTTTGATCACTGCCACTTCATTGTTTTCATTTCTCAATACCAGCATGACATATCGTTCTTCGTTATTTCTTAGATAGCTGACTAATACGGATTCCCCTGGTCGAAAGTTGGCCATTCGCTCATTAAATTCTGCGATATTGGATACATCGTATTGCCCTATGCGATAAATAACATCACCACGTAACAATCCAGCCTTCTCCGCGGAGGAACCCAGTTGTACATTTTCAACAAATACCCCATCGAGTGTTTTAATCTTTTCGATATTCGCTAGTTGAGTATCTAGATTGCGCATAGTTACACCTATAAATGCCCTTTGTACTGTTTGAAATTCCCTTAGATCTGATATTACCTTTTTTACAATATTTACTGGTACTGCAAATGAGTATCCCGCAAAACTTCCTTGTAGTGTATAAATTGCCGTATTGATACCTATTAATTCTCCGTATATATTCACTAGTGCACCTCCACTATTTCCTTGATTGACTACTGCATCGGTTTGTATGAAAGATTCTATAGCATTTTCGGCATCAAGAATATCGAGATTCCTACCTTTTGCACTTACAATACCTGCGGTCACTGTGGAGGTAAGATTGAATGGATTTCCTACGGCAAGTACCCATTCACCTACTTGTATCTTGTCCGAGTCGCCAAACTTAATGTATTGTAAATTGTATTCATTAATTTTTATGAGTGCGAGATCAGTATTCGCATCCCTGCCTACCAGTTCTGCTTCAAATGTTTTTTTGTTATGCAAGGTGACTTGTAATATTTTGGCATCTTTCACTAAGTGATAGTTTGTTACAATATAGCCATCGGTTGATACGATTACACCAGATCCGCTGCTTATACGAGGAGTAGTCTTGTCCTTTTCTAAATAATCATATATTTGACTTCTATTAGTATTGTTGTCTGCCTGATTTTTTCTTGTGGTACTTATATGCACAACAGTGGGCATACTCCGTGCAGATGCCATTGTAAAATCAATGGGTTGTGGTGCGGTATTGTTAGTCGATTCTTCTTGGAAGGCTTTATAAGTTTTAGGAGGAATAGCATTGCTCGATTGTAATTCCTCATAGTTCGTATATATTATCCGTTCTAATGGTGTTTCAGGCTGGGCATAGAGCAACCCCCCTATTGCCGACAAGCAATAAATCAATCCAAAAATGAAATTTATAAAAATCTTATATTTCAATACCTTTGCTATAACTTCGCCCTTTATTTTCTTAATAAATAAATCTATTCATAGCGATAGAAACAAGCATTAGTAACAATATCTTGCCTATTCACTGGTGAGGTGTTTCGTTTATTGTGCAAAAAGAGGGCAATTTTTTGAAAATTTGAAAATATTATTGATTTTTTGACATTATTTGTACACTATGAATTTGAGATTCCAAAAATATCAGGGAGCTGGTAATGACTTTATTGTTATTGACAGCCAAAAACAAGGTCTAAGATCATTAAA
>CAYZQX010000100.1:0-10755 GCA_964480615.1 uncultured Chitinophagales bacterium
AATGAAATCCTTTACCACAGCAGAAATACAACCTAAAAGCTGCAACTTGGGTTACGATCATGATGTTTGTGGCAGTAACAACTTAAAGTCCAGTGTCCAGTGTCCATAATCCAGTGTCCAGGGTCTAGTTATAGCGATAGGGATAGCAGTGGATATCCTTTTAGGAGGCTATCGAATAGCAGGATCTATTAATAGTTGTTAGATGCTTAGTTGTAAGTAAAAAAACTAAATAATTATAGTGCTCAAGCCTCCTAAAAGATAGGAACGTATAGCCCGGGCCTGAAAGGCATCGCCCAAAATTTCACTATTTTGAGTTAGTAATCAGACTCTAAATACAAAAGATATGATTACCTATCAGTACTAAGGATTGATGAGCATTATTTTCTAACTCATGGGTTCGGAACCTATTAAAAAAAGCGGGCCCAAAATCTTTATGATTTTATCGCCCGCTCTTTTTTTTCAACCAACAACCTTAAACCAATCTATCTTATTGTCATTAATTACATTATAGCATATCAGTTCCATGAACTAATTACTCTTTCCCAAAGCACTCTGTTTCATTTTCACTTTATTAGTAATTAATTATTCAGCTATAGGTATCAATGATTTCATTCCTATCGTTATGGTTATTTTTATTATTTCATTACTTCTGAATTAGTAATAGATTTTCGTTTCCTTATCTATGAATTTGTAGTGCTTTAGAAATCGTTCCTTTTTCATTAGCTACCCTGATAAAATAATTACCAGGTTGTAATGCACCTGTATTAAAGCTCATTTGAGTACTCATAATTTTTGTCTTGATTTTCAGCTGTCCTTCATAACTAAATATTTCAAAATGCTGACCAACAAACTCAGGACTAAATGTTAAATATACAGTTTGATTAGCAGGATTAGGATATATGATTAAGTATTGGCTAGGGTTATGAGCCTTGCTGATTCTGTCTTTTTCACTTTCAGAAAACGAATCATCGCTAATCTTGGGTTTTACAGTGCCCGTATTAATGACCCCTCCTCCTATACCACCAAAATCACCATACACATTTGGATCAAATGAAGGATGCCCTTCGTGAGAAGTTCCATGTGGCTTTGGCGGCACTTCCATTTCATGTAAATCTACATCTGTGGAGTCAGGATCTTCGGGGTTAATTACAACTGAATTAGGATCAAAACTTTCATTAGCCAGTTCAATGATTCGGTTAGGCTGAGCACCTGGTAGCTGAAAGCCATTAGTAGCCACATAGATGGCTCCTGTATAGGGATTTACACATATATCTCTAATCATTCCATAGGTAGTCATAAGGGTTTCAAAATCGGTCAGCGAATTGCCATCATTGCTGAGCTTAAATTTGTAGAGTCCCCTATTTTGGTTTTGCATATTACCGATAGCACCTATAAGTAGGCAATTATCGAATTCAGGGATTGCTGGGTGGCTGTAATATTCCATACCATTCAATCCCATATTTGGCAACCAGTATCCCAATGGGATTTTTACATTATTGGCATCGCAATAGAAAATTTCTCCATCGGTATTACAGGCACCGCTAACCATTGGATAGCCGTAATTGCCTCCTGCTTCGAGCGAGTTAATTTCATCATCGGAATAACGGCCTATTTCAGAGCTGTATATTTTGCCATTAGGTCCTATGGCCAGCCCTTGTGGATTTTTATGGCCAATGGTAAAAATATGGCTTGTAGGATCAGGATTATCGCTGGGTACTGAACCATCTAGGTTAATACGCAATACCTTGCCTATATAATTAGTTAGGTCCAATGATTCCCCTATGGCTAGGCCCATATCTCCTACGGTTAATAATAATTTTTGATCAGGGGTTACGATTAGTCGTCCACCTACGCTAATATCATTAGCTGGTATGCCTTCTAATAAAGTCTGAGGGTTAGTAAGGCTGTATCCAGTAAAATCTAAGGAGATCAACTTTAATTGCATATCAGCAGAGTAGCCCGTAAAAGCAATATAGGCTACATAGACCTTAGGTGTAACTGGAAAATCGGGATGAAGCGCGAGACCCAGCATTCCTGATTCACTGGCTCCGCCAGCCACACTTGGATCTAAATTTATCAACTCCATTTTGTTTCCGTTAGCAGGATCTATACGGGATATTTTCCCTTTTCGTTCAGTACACCAGATGTAGTCATCAGGACCCCAGAGTATTTCCCAAGGAACCTCCAATCCTGTTATTACATCATGTTCATTCAATACAGTACCTTCCGAGAGTACTATTCCTTGAGACCAACCACTAATGGCAATCTGTATTGTGACTAGATAAATTGCTATTGTCTTTTTCATTTCGTTACGGTAATTTGGTGGGAACCATTTTTATTGAAAAAATTACAGTGAACTATAGTCAATAGTTTTGCCAGTTTTAGTCAAGAAATATTTTAATTTTGATATTATTTTTATATAACTATGTATTATATTGATATTCAGTTCATTATGTATTATTTTTGACGCATTAAATAATATTCTAAAGGAATTTCTGTTGAGAATTAATACAGAATTAGGACATCTACTGTCAAAAGAAACATACAATATGTTATCAAAAAAGTTAAATTCTGGAATTTTTCACCCATTTAACAAAACATGGCATGCCACATAACCACCTAAATTAAGGATAATTAGATCTAAATGGATGATTACTTAATTAAAAAAAATCGAATTATCCCTATATTTTAACAATTTTGGTGTTGTACAAATTTCTTTGGTCGGAAATAATTTGTACATTATACAGTCCAGAATTCCATAATTTTGTATCTATAGTAATTTCACTATTTGTTGTAAAGTGTTGATTATATAGGATTTGGGAACTGGTGTTAGAGATAATTATTGTATAATCAGTGACTGAACGATCTACTACTACATTGAAAATAGATTTTATGGGATTAGGCCATAGGTTAACTATAGAACTTAATGTGTTTTCAAAGCCAACTGAAGTTAACGACACACAATCGCCATCGATTAGCTTAATACATTCCTCCCGATCATCATTCAAAATATTATGAATAGAAGCAAGACAAACTTCATTGTTTACTGAGTAGTCATAATATACTTTTAACAATGGAACAAAGTTTGTATGTTTTTGAATATATTGAGATTCGCCAATCGAAAAGGCCATAAGTTCTCCTGCCTCATTGCTATCTATAATCAAGGAGGTAATTTCCGAACTTAATAAATTTACCACATTAGTAGGTACAATTCCATCTATGCTAAAATGCAATGCAGAAATCTTGGCGAGTTCATTTTTTAATTCTATTACGACGTATTTTTCTGCTTGATTGTACTCACCTAATCTCAAGTGAATAGTGTCATTGCTATTGATGGTACTAAATGGAAATTGACAATGATCCCAATTCACATCGATGGGGCCACCATTTTGATTTTGCCATATACAGGATGACAATAAATAGGCATCAGCTCCAGTAATTTGGCCATCATCATTTAGATCATTGCATAATGAAATAATCGGTTCTTGGGTTGACAAAGAAGCGTCAGCGTAAATTTGAACATCATTCAAATTCTGAAGACCATTTGCATCTAAGTCTCCTGCAAGATTAGGGCCATTGCATACACCCATACAATCCAGCTGAGCAGTTCCTTGTGTTATGCCAGCACAATCAATTAGTGCTGGGCAATTGGGATTAATGCTTATTGAGATGGCATTGGTTATATCGTCAATTTGTAAATTAAAACATACCTGAGCAGCATTATTCAGATAGGACAATTCCTGATTTCCTAATCTATCTGGCTTTTGACCCCAGTTTACTTTACATATAAAGGTATAATCACCTTCGGGCAAATCTGTAATATCTATCCATTGACAGGGCAAGGCGGAATTGTATTCATCAGAACAGCCTGCTGTGATTCCCATGTTTACACAGGTGTATTGCGGCGTGATATCAAATGGACAACCTAGGTCTAATACGCAAAAACCATTCTTAAAACCAGATGGCAAATTTATCCCATTGCTATCAAATAGTTGATATTCAGCATAGCCTTCATAATGATAGTGACCGTGACATTCGTCAAACTCGAATTGAGAATTACTTTCTTCTACTTCGCCTATAACATAATCTGCTGTACCTATATTATCTATTTTAGTACTAAATCTGATTATATTTCTAAGGCCATAACCACTTAAACATCCTTCATTCAAAAGGCATTGATCGGTATTAGAAATTGTATCTAATATAAAACTATTATTCAATACTGCGGCATCTATCGTTAGATCAGGACGACCAGAAGGACATAATTCACTCGGATAGTAGTAACATTGGGTAGTATCAGGTATAGCTGCAAATGTATTGTAAGTACAAGAAAGAGGATCCATGCATCCAGCTATAGCACCCTGAAAAGTGAGACTACCTAGAATGGGCTGGAAGCACATTCCTGGCTCTAAAGCGTCCACTCTGAGTATATAATCCTCCCCGTCTATTAAACTAGTAGAAATAGATGCACCAGCGCTAGATAAATTATTTACACAGACTGTCGAAGTAGTGATTGCACCCATTGGTCCTATTGGAATACCGACTGGACAATTTTCGTATAAATAGAGTGCTATGGGACAATCTAAATTTGGTATATTACAAAAATCGAATAAATAAATTCCAGTAGTATCTGGGCTAAAACTATACCATGAATTTGCTGTTCCTGTGATGATGTTGCCTAAAGACAAGGGTATCGCTGTCGAACAGACCTGAGCAGGGGCACAATTAATAAAATGTGACTCACTAGCTAAAAAATCACCCCCAGTAAACTGCATTATACCATTAACCATCACGAAGTACATGCCTGTCCCTTGTTCACAGCAGATACCATCTCCATAAGAATCAAAGATTTGAAACTCTAGGCAATCCATAGGATCAGCACAATATTGACCTCCTTCAACATTACCTGATACCAAGATCAGTCCATTTTGATCCTTTATATGCCAAGTCGTTTCATTAGGAAATTCATCTGGGCTAATGGTGATTTGAATTAAAATTTCTTCACCCGCGCATTGGGCTAATATTCTTAGATGAAATAACAAGAACAAAGCAACAAAATACATAAACTTCCTCATTGAAAAACAATTTTTAGGAACAAAATTAGCCCATTTTGTTACATGAATTTTTGCAAATCATCTTTTTGCAGATTTTTTGACAATGGACAACCGCGACAGACGAATCAATAAACCTACTATCCATGTAATAGGGTGAGACAATTTATGAAATATTAATAAAAATATTACTCAGCACATAATTGAATTGAGATTCGATATTTTCATCAACTTTTAAATATGCTCAAAGAATACTATAATTATTTAGCAACATGCGATCGGGAGTAACAGAATCGAATTATTGATCAACTCAACTTTTTAAGCCAACTTGGCCAAATAGGCACATATATGCTTGATAATCAATAGTTGATTTTTTAATGGTACACTACACCTTTATTTTTCTTTCGCTTCTTGTTTTAGTAGCTACATATATTTCCAATGTATGCTTTTCAGCCTTTGAGGTCATTCTTATAGCTATTATAGGGCTTGCTAAATAACTCATAAGTTTGCGATTATGGCGATGCCTGCGGCCCAGGCTGCTCCAGGCTTCACTGCGTTTCGGTCTTATTCACTGACTCCTTTATAATTTCTATATATAAATTGCTGATTATAGCAACACAACTTACCTAAGACATCAGTAGTAGGAGTCAGTGAATAAGACTAAACCATTGCGCATCCCTATCGCGAATACAACTTGAAGTAGCACTATATAAGAGATCACATTGCATATATATGATGCAAGCTTTTTTACGTAAACCCATAAAATTGTTTGAATATCCATTGCACTAATAATACCTAAAACCTATAACAATAAAAGATTTCAGGGTTATTTAAAAAGCCCTATTTAATGAAAGCTGGATAAACTAGATCCCATTTATTTATACTAAAAGTGAAATCAAAATACAAGATGAATTTTATTAAATCAACCAAGCCATTTCAGCAATTTAATAAAGAACAACTCCAAAATTCTATAATTTGGAAATAAATCATCAACAAAATTAAGGCAGGTAATTTTCAATGATTGAATTCAGGTTTTAGCGTAAAACTATATAATTAATTATATAATGGTAGATATATTCATATTTATTGTATTCTATTGATTTTGACTTTTTAATAATAATGATATAATATACCATTTACTCGAAATTTGAAATTATTCATTTTTTCAATAATTACTATTTATTTTAATCCAAATTGGCGTACAATGACAATTTATAAACTTGATATTCAATGTATTATCTTATTTTTATTTGAATTTATTTTTATTTGAATTTATTTTTATTATCAAAATATTTTGATATCAATAAGGTAGTTTTGTTTCAATAAATATTATTTGAAATCCAATAATAGTCCTATAATTTAGAATTAATTATGTTTTTTAAAAAAATATATATCCGCAGCAATATTATGGATTCAATGGAAGAACATCAATAATTGGATCATATATAATGAAGTCGAAAAGAGAGACATGCATTTTGGGAAAGTGTTTACATTTTATGGAAAGAGCTACACACTCCTAATTTTTTCATGTCATTAATATTTAGAATTGAACATTAAAACAAAAATAGATTTATGAGATTTTTTTATGCTAAACTCCTTTGGAGTTTCTTCGCATTATGGTTTGGCTTTTTTAGCCAGAGTACCGCTGCAAACAATTCAAATGAAATTGATTTATCGAAATCAAGATTCTATGTTTCTGCTGAATTGAATAATGCAGAACTATTGTACAAACCCACTATAAGTCCTAGAACTTTCCACTTATTTGCCCATGGCAAATCAGGTGAATTGTTGATAGATGGCAAATGGCTAAATGCACCACAAATAACTAAATGGTTTTATCAAAACAATATAGTGAACCAAGTTGACCAATTAAACATTTTTGGTTGTGAGTTCGCTAAAGGAGAAAAGGGCATGGATGCTGTTACCTATTTAGAACAAGCTCTGAATGTGAAAGTACATGCATCAGACGACATTACAGGGATAGATGGAGATTGGATGTTGGAAATAGGAGGGCAGGACTTTACAGAATTGTATGGTTCCTATAATTCGAATTTACAATATGGTGGGTCTCAAGATTTTGATGGAGATGGGCTTGTGAATTCTGCAGATTATGATGATGATAATGATGGAATTTTTGATAATATGGAGTGTGGCAAGATGATACCCTCACCAGTATGTGATGGTTATGAAGCATTTGATTTTGGTGATGGGATAGGTATGCCAAACTATCCTGGTCCATGTTGGACGCATCTGCAGAACACATCAGGATCTACCTATTCTTATCACAATGCCCCAGCACAGCAGTTTGACCCGCCAAAGACAAGCATAGCTTATTTTACAGAATCACCAGCCTGTGGGACCTTTGGAGCACTTTGGGCTGCCACCACGACAAGTGGACCACCAAATAATGGTTCGAGCAAGATCGGCTTACACTTGACAGGTTTAGTACCAGGAGCTACTTATAGAATAGCGCTTTATCAGCGATTTTTGGGTTTTGCACCATCAGGTCCATTGAGACTTGAAGTTTGTTTAGACAACAATTGTGGATTAACTCCAACTATTTCATCACCTACAGCAGATTGGGAGTTAGTGAGTGTAGATTTAGTAGCAGCATCTTCATCGGTAGTTCTATCGCTTATGGGCTATTATACCACGCCAGCAGGCATCATGACATATATGGGTTTAGTGGGTGTAGATGGCGTTACGGTAACACAGTTAGACGGTTTTAGTGCAACACAGACTGCTTGTGATTTAGATGGAGATGGTATCATGAATAGCTTCGATAGAGACACGGATAATGATGGATGTTTTGATGCATTAGAAGGCGGTGACGATTATACTTCATCTAATCTTACGGGCCTAGGATCATTAAGTGGTGCTACGGTTACCAATGGTTACATAGGTGTACCTACGACCTCCTGCGCAGTTGGTCAACAAATAGGCAATTCACAAAATGCTTTACAAGTAGATGAGTCATGCCCTTGCAATACGCAGCCATTATGTACTGTGGATTGTGATACTGATGGTGATGGCATGATCAATAAAACAGATTTAGATGATGATAATGATGGTATCTTAGATAATGTAGAATGTCCAGGATTAGTGATATCTCCTACTTGTAGCACGACTAACTTGCCTACCTTTAGTTTAGGTAACACAGGCGATACTGGGATGAGCGCCTTAGACTATATTGCACCTCCTTGTTGGACAGCTCCATCAGGTATGTCTGGAACCAGTACAGCCTTAGCAGGTTGGCTTTATGGGAAAAATTCACCTTTCCCACCAGCAACAGCATCTCCAGATGGAGGCGCATTTGCAATATTTTCATCTCCTAATGTTGGAATGCAGACTAATGTAGGACCATTAGTACCAGGTGCAACCTATGAAGTATGTTTTTATCAAAAGTTAGGGGGATATACATTTACACCTATTAACTCGTTGCATTCGGTGAAAGCTTGTTTTGGCATTAGCAGTTGTGCATTAAGCGAACCTATGGCCTGGGAAAATGATATTGTAGGACAGAGTACATGGGAACATGTATGTGTGGAGCTTGTAGCTCCTAGCGCATACACCACGTTAGTACTCTCTACAACTGCACAGGTAGCAGGTTATACAAATGATATTTTATCTATGGTTTTTGTCGATGGAATTTCTATGACACAAGTCACAGATGAAAATGGAGATACACCTATATGCGATGAAGATGGAGATGGAATAGAAAATTCATGTGATACTGATAGTGATAATGATGGTTGTTATGATGCGATAGAAGGGGGAGCAGGAATAACTGCCAATCAGGTAACAAGCACAGGTCAGATTTCTGGTTCTGTAGGAGCTACCGGTATTCCTTTTGCAGCGGGTACTGGACAAGGAATAGCTGATGCATATAACGCTTCTGCTAACTCTCAATGTCCTCCACCTTCCTGCACCTTGGCAATTATTTCTGCTAGCGCTGCTACCGCTTGTAACCCTGCTACAAACACCTATACACTTTCTGTAACGGTGGCGACTACAAATATACCGAGCGGTGCAGCTATTTTCATTAATGGCATTAGTTTTCTTTCTAATGGTGCAGCATCTCAAACATTTGTATTACCTACTGCTTATACTGCTAACGGCCAAACTATGACCATCACTGCTAGTTCTAGTACTTGTGCAGATTCGAATGGTTACTCATTTACTGCTCCAGCATCTTGTGCCGGATGTACACTTAACATTACTTCAGCAAGTGCTGCTACTGCTTGTGATCCCGCTACTGGCACCTATACAATACAAGCAACTGTAGCCTATACAAATATTCCTAATGGAACACCGATTATGATTAATGGACAAGCTTTTACTTCTAATGGTTCTGGCAATCAAACTTTCACATTAGCTACACCCTATCTTGCAGATGGCATGAGTGAATTTGTAATTGCAAGCTCAGGCAGTTGTGTTGATCCAGATGGTTTCAGCTTTACTGCACCGACAAATTGTACTGCGCCTTCTTGTACACTAGCCATTACATCGGCTGGTCCTACTGCTGCTGGCTGTAATAGTACTAACAATACCTATCTTATGCAGGTAACAGTAAATACCACTGGCATTCCCTCAGGTAGCACTATTTTTATCAATGCGGAATCCTTTACTACTAATGGAAATGCCTCACAAACATTTATGTTAACCGCTCCTTATGCAGCTGATGGATTGTCAGAATCTGTAACGGCATTTTCATTAAATTGTAGTGATCAAGATGGATTTTCATTTACTGCACCAGCCCCATGTACATCTAACAGTTGTACTCTCAATGTTTCTGCTGCTGGCCCTACTAGTGCGGGATGTAATCCAGCTACAAATAAATACACAATGCAAGTCACCGTTAGTTACACTAACCTAGCTAGTGGATCAGCGATTACCATTAATGGTCAAAACTTTACTTCTAATGGTAGTGGCAATCAAACATTCACATTAACCACTCCTTATGAATCAGATGGATTAAGTGAAAGTGTAAGTGTTAGTTCTGCAAATTGTACTGCACCTGCTTATACATTCACAGCTCCAGCTCCTTGTAATGGCGGCACAACAAATCCTTGTCAGAACCCTTCTTGTACCCCAGTACCTACATATACAATTTGTAATGATGGAACGAATGGTCAAATGCTTACAGTACCAAGTACTTATTCCAATGTAATATGGCATAATAGCAATGGGACACAAATAGGTACAGGCAATAGTTTCACTGTAAATAGCAATACCAATGGTATGGCTGATGGATCTGAATGTTTCTATCCTACATCTAATAGTGGAGGATGCCCTTCTAATGGCTGTTGTCCGATTATTATCACATCTCAATCTTGTTGTAATCCTGGAGTTTGTATTCCTATTCAGATTACACCTATGAATTAATTCCTGTTCTTGGTGTACTAATAATATATTTAGCCTCATGCTTTTCACAAGAGCATGAGGCTTTTTTATTTCATCATATTTTCTACCCCAAATTTGACATTAGTTATGTTCCAAAAACTGTATTCAATTTGTTTCAACTTTTCAATCTACTAAAAGAGTGCTAAATTTATTTCCCATCATGTAATTAGGGCTTGCTAAATAACTCATAATTATGCGATTTTGGCGATGCCTGCGGCCCGGGCTATCTGCTACAAGTCCTCGCTCGTGCCTCGCTGTGGGCTTTTCGCGCCTATCCCTATCGCGAATACAACTTGAAGGA
>CAYZQX010000101.1:0-10743 GCA_964480615.1 uncultured Chitinophagales bacterium
TAAATAATTATAGTGCTCAAGCCTCCTAAAAGATAGGAACGTATAGCCCGGGCCTTTAGGCATCGCCATAATAAGAATTCATAAAGTCATTAAGTAAAATTAAAGACAATTAAGTTCAAAGAAAAATATTAGATTAATATAATTATTGAATACTGCCTGACTTAAAAAATAGATATTTAAAATCCAAGCTATAGTATTCGTGGAACAGTATAAAAGAATGCAAGTATAACATAAAATGAAACAGTAAAATAAATCAAACTGCTGAATTGCATAATATTTCATAATTTCACACCAAATTCATAAAAAATGAAACCATATCAAGCAAATCTTTACAATGGAATAGTCCTAGTATTATTAGGTCTATTTTCATACCTCAGCAGCACCTCTAATACAGCGATCATACCTGTGATTTTTGGTGTTATTTTCTTAGCATTAACGCCTATCTTCAGGAAAGGTAACAAGGTGGTTGCGCATATTATAGTTGTATTGACTCTGTTAATACTAATAGCATTATTCAAGCCACTTACTGGCGCTATGGAAAGAGGTGATAGTATGGGAATTGCAAGAATAGCTATCATGATGCTGAGCTGTTTTGTTGCGATGGTCGTATATATAAAGAGCTTTATTGATGCGCGTAAAGCGTAATCAGTTAAAAGAAGACTAAATTAAAAAAGCCACTCCTAATGAGTGGCTTTTTTAATTTATAAAACAGCAGAAACGAACAGAGGGGAAAAATCTTTACAAGATAAAAGAACAATTAGTTGCGCCAAGTTATGAAGTCGTATATGCAAATTCCTGTTTGGTTAGGCCCGACCCATTCGTTCTGCTAATTTTCATCATCTACAATTTTCAGACCGAAAGTAAATAATGAATGGCTAAAAAAAGCGTGGGGTCACAATTTTTGCGGTATTTTTTGACATATCATATCCTAGCATAACTTCGTGTGTGCCACCGGAGTAGCTATTAATGGCTGTGGTAGCGTAATCATAGCTATAACCCACTTTAAATTTATTATTTACTTGCACTACGAAATTGCCATAAAGTGCCGATCTTGTACGATATCCACCCCCTAAAATTATTCTATTATACAATACAAAAGCGGTGTTTATGTCTAACTGTATAGGACTATTTTGTGCATAACGCAGCATCGCAGAAGGTCTAATTTTTAATGCGTTGTTGATCTTAATTACCCCTCCTAATGAAGCATAATAATGTCTGGTCTCTTTAGCGGATGTTACATCAATTCCATCTTGTTTTAAACTATTGTTGAGCAAGTGAGGGATAGAAATGCCTACAAAATAATTTTCATCGTAGAGATAAATTCCCGTCCCGAAATTAGGTCTCCAAATATTCAGATTTTGGCCAAATACTTGGTCATTTTGTTCAAGGAGAACAGCCTCAGAATAATTAGCTTTGTAATTAAAAATTGTACCTCTTAAACCCATTGCAATTTTTCCTAATTTGGTAGGAATCGAATAAGAATAATCTACTGAAAATCGCAATTGGTTAACCATTCCAATACGATCACTTTCGATACTGGATCCCCAGCCGTTTTTATCTCTAAACTGACCATTGATTGCAATGTTAAATGACTTAGGCGCACCTTGTATCTTAGCCCATTGATGACGGTAAAAACTTGTTGCAGAAAGATGGCCTTTAGATCCGACATAAGCAGGATTCACTAGCTGGCCGCTAAAAAGATATTGTGTATATAAAGCATCCTGCTGTGCGCTTAATAATGAAAATAAAGAACAAAATAAAACGAAAGAAACAAATATATTTTTCATGGTAAACAAATATTTTTATAAAAATGAATGATTGAATGGATGAATAAGCTATGAATAAATTATCAAAAAAATTATAGGCGGCTTACATAGCCAATAAACCGCCTATTATACTCCCCTAAAACAATTATCTTCTCAATGTAATATAGCCTGATAAATCCTGTTGTGACCCTTCATTGCCATAATATAGAACATAGAAATAAGTACCATCAGGCAGTGCTTCGCCATTTTTTTCAAAGCGGCCATCCCATCCCTGACTATCGCTAAGATTTTCATCTGACCATACTTGAGTACCCCAGCGATTAAAGATGATTATCTTCGATGTATTATAACAACTAATATTGCCGATTGTATAAAACTCATTCACGCCATCACCATTAGGTGAAAATGCATCAGGTACAATTAAGTCACAGGCTTTAACTTCTACTGTAACAAGTGCCACATCGCATATACCTGACTGATTACATAAAGTATAGCTAAACTGATCTATTCCATTAAAACCATCATTGGGGATATAATTGATTTGATCACCTACTAATATAGCTTGTCCATTTTCGGGCTGCGTAATCGAGTTAATTGCTATAGTGTGACTGGCATCGTAAAGATCATTATTAAGAACATCTACTACAATACTATTCTGTACATTCGTAGTAGCATGGTCATCGATGGCATCCAGTACAATGTTTTCTTGCAATACATTAATTACGACACTGGCCTGTGTACAAGTTAAATCCGTATTACATACTTCATAGGTGAGACTATCAGTACCTATAAATCCTTGATTAGGCTGATAGGTCAAGGTTGCATTGGTATTGACCACCACTTGTCCTTGAGCTGGGAACTGTAAAATATTAATGATGGGCTCAATAGATACATTCAAATCATTCTCGAGTACCGGCAGTTCTACTTGCATATTGAGTGATGTATTGAACTGATCATCCTGCGCAATCATCGCATCGGAAACATGGAGTTTTACCCAAGCTAAGTCACATATATTATTGACACATAATGTATATTGGAAGGAGTCAACTCCTACAAAATTCTGTTGTGGCTTATACATAAACGCCTCATTTAACAAGATCAACGAACCATTATTAGGCGTAGTCCATTCCGTAACACTACAAGCCATACCAGCAGGTGCCACATCATTTCTAGTGATATCGATATAAGCTTGCGCATTTTTTTCTAGCAGTACATTGTCATCATTAGCGACCAATGAAACAGCAGCAACTAAAGTAATACTCACTGTAGTAGGTACACAATTAGGGTTGCAATCATTGCATAACAAGTAAACAAAAGAGTCATTTCCAACAAAGCCTGAATTTGGAGTGTATTGAATCTGTCCGCTTGAGGTAATTATCGCTGAGCCATTAGCTGGATCGCCAAGTATTTCAATATGCAATGAATTACCACAAGGATCAAAATCATTCGCAATTACATCTATAATACTGGATTCGTTCACTTCAGAAATAACATAATCAGGCATGGACACAGGAGCCACACAACCGAAGTTAATCGAATAATTAATCGATTCACAAACATTGTTTGCGCAACCCGTTATTTGGATAGAACCGCTTTGGATAGAATTGTTGTTAGGAGTGACCCATACACAATTACCTGACTGTGAAGTAGATACCGCAAATCCTGTTGAAGGGTTAACATTGTTAATCACAGCATTTTGCACCATACAAAAATCGGGACATAACTGCAATGGTATTCCAGGACTGTGACAAACAGTAACGGAATTATTGCAACCCGTTGACACTGCTATTTGTACATTAGCAGTTGATTCTTCTCCTGCTTCATTACATAAAACATAAGTAAAAGAATCGATGCCGCTAAAGCCAGTTTGAGGGCTATAATACATACCTCCATCCTGGGCAATCAATGTACCATTAGCTGGAAAATTATATGAACATATATAGTACTGATTGCCAAGATCATTTTCCAATACATTAATATATACACCTTGATTAGAGGTAGTGAAGGCCATATCAGCATTTGCTTGAAGTGGTACATTAGCACATGGTCCCACATTGATGTTTATAAAGATAGTTTGACATACACCTGTACTTGTGCAGGCCTCCACCTCAAGCACCTCGGTACCAATAAACAATGGTACTGATGTATAGGCTATGCAATGCATAGTAGGGATAGTAAGGTTGCAATTATGATTTGTAAGCACACTTGTAATTGAATAATCAAGACCTTCTAATTCACAAAAATCAGGGCAAATTGTGATTTCTTCCATCGAACCAGTGCAATATTGAGTAAGCTGATCACAAGGATTTGGGTTTGGATTATTTCCATTGTCACAATCAGGGATATTCAAACTTACAGTAGTAGAATTACACACACCACAACCATTGCATATCATATAGGTAAGCTGGTCAGACCCAGAATATCCAGCTTGAGGGAAATACTGTACGCTATTGGTATTTGATACCGTTGCTGTGCCATGGACCGGTGGAATGGTTACCGTGAGAACCGCATCATTGGAACACTGATTATTTATAAGGTCATTGTTCAATACATCAACATTATAATATTCTAAACCATTTACATCCAGGATTAAATTATCGCAATCGAGTATAAGCTGATCTGGTACAGCTATAGGGGCTATACAACCTACCTGAATGAGGATTACTGCCTCGCTACATGCAGGAGGTATTTGGTTATCACATACGGTTAAGAATATAGTATCAGTGCCTTCAAATCCTGGCAGTGGCAAATATTCAATACATTCATCATTTAAGAAGGTAAGTGTGCAATTCCAAGTAGTAAATCCATCAGTAATCAATAGTCCATTTCCATCGGGATCGGAATAACCAGGACATATTTCCACGGGAGTCATAGGACTTGTGCAATACACTAAAGTATCAGTCGTAATAGGTGGATTATTATCCTCACAATAGATTGTTATGTATGCAGTAGCCAAATCAATTTGACCACAGGCATCAACCATTTGATAGGTAAAACTATCTTCGCCACAAAAATCGAAAGTTGGATTGTAAGTTATGCAACCATTTCCTAAAATTTGAACTGTTCCATTATTAGGATTATCCAATATAGCACCAATGCTCATGCTGGTTCCTTGATCATTATTCAATACACATATTGTTGTGGCTATATTTTGATTGGTATAGGAATAATCATCATTAGCATATATAGGGGTATCGATGGCATAAACTTCAGCACTTACACTTGTTTCACAACCATTGCTATCAGTAACGGTTGCCCAATAAATTCCTGGGCTAAGATTACTTATGCCAAGCCCTGTAGCAGAGAAACTATTAGGACCCGTCCATTCGACTTGCACATCATTTTGGTTTCCTGAAATCACAAGTTGAATAATACCCCCATTCAAACCACAATTAGTGATCGGTGTCACATAAGGAATTACATTCAAATTCACCGAACCTACTTCAATCGTATTAGAAGCAGTATAACTGCAATTACCTGTAGTAACGGTTAGTGATACAGTGTGGCTACCAGGAGAATTCCATTGTACAAGATAACCTTGATCTAAGTTCCCTGTATGTGTACCACCATCAAAATCCCAAGTGTAATTATAAGTATTGGCAACTACTCCTTCATACTGTATCATAACATTTTCCCCTAGGCAAGCAGTAGTTGGCATTTCAAAATGGATGGCAAGTGGGCTAGATATTAAAACTGTAATCGGATCACTTGTTGCACTACAACTTCCATCCATTGATTCTACAATTACATAATAGGTACCCGCTTCATTGACGTTAATGCTAGGGTTGTCAAAGCCCTGCAATTCTATATTATTCCAGTACCAAGTATAAGAATCATATAAATCCTGTACTTGCAACAAAGTATGTTCACCATCACAAATTGAAAAATCACCGGTAATGACTGGTTGTGGAAGATTGATATTCGTTACTGTTATGCTACCGCTGGTTGCAGTGCATCCATTATCATCAGTAACCACAGCATAATATGTACCTGATAAACTGACTTCAATAATATTAGTGCTGTACAAGTTTACAGGTGTGCTAGGGTTAGATAGATTGTACCAAAGTATTGTTTCATAATCTCCAGCAATAAAAATTTCTACCTCATTGTTATCACATATTGAATTTGATCCATTGATATAAATAGCTGGCGATGGTACAGATGGATTAATTGCAATATAAACGGGTTCAGAAACATTGGTACAGCCATCAGGACTTGTAACAAGCACTGTATAGGCACCTGTTGTAGTAGGTGTTAATGTTTGGCTATTACCCACAATAATATTATCTTGGTAAAACCATGTATATGCATTATGACTTATTCCATTAGAATTTAGTCCAGCATCTAAGACCACCGTATTATCATTCGTTCCACACAATGACGCTGGGCCTAGCACATTAATATGGGGTTGTGGAGATGGCAAATAAGTTAGTTCAAAGACAGCCGAAACGATGCCACAATCATCACCTGATGAAGCGGTTACTACATAATCACCAGCGCTTGTTGCAGAAAGAAATGGGCTATTGGCCTGATAGATTGGTAAGCCATTATGAAACCATTGATAATTATTGTAAGCATTAGATACACTAAGCATTGACAGTCCAGTAAATTCACAAATTTCCTCTACACCAGATATTTCTATCTCACCAGTGGATTCAACCTGAACATTAAGCGAACCATTAACAACACATCCATTTTGATCAACAATTTCTACTTGATAGGTATTTGAGCTCAAAGGTTGAATAGTAGGATTCGCACAATTGGTACAACTAATTGATGGATCTGTTGTACTCCAGTTTATTGTTGAAGCATTGCTATTGACACTAAGTTGAACAAGTTCACCTGGGCAAACAAATAAGCTACTGGCATTTAGATTTAGCGGTGGCATAGGATATATGATCACATCCACATCATTTGAATAAGCAGTACAACCATTCATATCTTCAACGATAACAGAATATTCTCCTGCTTCTGTTGCATTGAATGTAAAGCTATTACTTGACTGAACTAATAATATTTCATTCTTGTACCAATAATAATGTTCAAAGCCTGGAGTAGCTGTTAGGGTGGTAAAACCATCCTCACCACAAATCGATCCACCTCCTGAAACTAAAACCTCATTGAGTTGAGATACCTGAATAGATACTGGTAAGGAAGTACCAGCACATCCATTGCCATCATTCACATATACTGAGTAGCTGCCAGATTGGGTAGGTATATATACATTGGTATTCGTATTTGTAACAGGTTGTCCATCTCGGTACCAAATAATCTCTTGGTAAATACCAGCTACGGATAGCAAAGTTTGTTCTCCTTGGCACAGATCAGTACTTCCAGCAACATAGATAGTTGGTTGTGGCAATGGATCAACATAAACAGTGATCATATCAGATGTAAAACTACAGCCATTTTCACTAGTAGCTACAAGTTGCACATTTGCATTTATAGCTAATTCTATTTGATTGTATCCATAAGAAGCGTACAAGGATCCATTTACATACCATTCATAATTAGCCAATCCATTAGATGCTGATAGTAATATAGAACCGCCTTCACAGAATGGATTTTCTCCACTTATTGCGATCTCCACTTCGGGTATTGGCATAATTTCGATAGCTACAGATTGGGAAGCAGTTTCACAGCCAGCACCATTGGTGGCAATGACGGTGTAGTTTCCGCTCTCTGTTGCTGCAAGTATAGGCGATTCACCATTTTGTACGGTAATATAGGTATCTCTTATCCATTGATAATTCTCAAAACCAGAAGTAGCAGATAAAGAAACGAAATCACCTTCACAAGCAGTATTAGTTCCTTCATCATCTAAGAGGATTTGTGGTATTTGCACATCATCCACTAAAACAATAATATTATCCGATGATTCGCATCCATTTGCATCAATAATTGTAACTTGGTAATTTGTGTTTACAATTGGTGTGGCTATAGGCATTGGGCAATTTGCACAACTCAAGCTGCCATTTTGTGGACTCCAAGTATAGCTTGCAGAGTTGCCGCTGGCATAGAGTTGTACGGACTCGCCTACACATATATGATCATCACTTGCCGTTATAGATACAGGACTAGTAACATCTAAATTCACATTAACAGGTTCTGACAAGGCAGTGCAACCATTCGCATCAGTTACTAATACAGAATATATACCTGATGTACTGGTCGTGAGGATATTATTATTGCTATCTTGAATGAGCAATAATCCATAGCTATACCATTTATAATTAATAAAGCCGCTTGTAGCTGTAAGGCTTACCTCTTGCTCAAGAGAACCACATAAACTCACATTGTCAGGCGTAATAGCTACACTAGGCATCAAGTAATTGATCAGACTCACTGGGCTTGAAGTTGCCTCGCAACCATTGTGGTCATTAACATAAACTGTGTAAGAACCAGGTACAGTTGCTTGATAAACATTACCATTAGCTGCGGGAATAGCAACTCCATTGAGATGCCATTGTACTTCCTCGTAAAATCCTATTATACTCATAGTAACCATCTCACCAGCACAAACGGTATTATTGCTGCCAAGTATTATTTCAGGCTGTGGTTGAGGATTAACATTAATATAAAGCGACTCAGAATGACCTGTGCAACCATTTCCATCAACTACCTCCACATATAACTCACCAGAATCATTCAATGTAAACATATTAGAGTTACCCGCTTGAGCAAGCGCCCCATTTACATACCAGTTATAAGAGGCAAATCCATCTTGAGCTTGAACAATAACAGAAAGGCCTTCACATATAGAATTTTCGGAAACAAAAGACAGTGTTGGTATAGGATTGCTAAAGACAGTAATTTCAACGGAATTAGAACTAACTTCACAACCATACTCATTTTCAACTGTAACAGAATAGAGTCCAGATTCATCTACAACAAAACTATTCATAGATTCACCACATGCTACTAAAACACATTCGTTGCGATACCATTTGTAATTGTCATAGCCTGGGACTGTATTCAAGGTAACACTCGATCCTTGACATACCATTAAATCAGATGCTTGTAGGACTGGACTATCAATATCGTGAACAGTAATTATAGTGCTCGCAGTAGCTGTGCAACCATTTCCATCTACAATGGTTAATGTATAAGTTGTAGTGGTCAAAGGTTCTGCAATTGGATTAGGACAGTCACTACAGCTCAATCCTGCAATAGGTGACCAACTATAACTGGTCGCAGCATCCGAAGAAAATATTGTAGTGGACTCGCCTAAGCAAAGTACTGAATTTACAGGCTGAATATTTAACAAAAGGGGTTCATAAACATCTAAACTAAAATAATTCATAGATGAAAATGTACACCCATTTACGTCAGTAATTGTTAAGGTATAATCACCACTTTCATTTAAAGAGATCATAGGATTGCTACTATCTTGAACCAATATAGCTCCATTTTTATACCAAGCATAATTTGAAAAACCAGCAGGGCCATTCAAAATATAGGGTAATTCATTAGGATCACATAATTTGTATTCAGTAGTGCCAAAAGAAAACTCTTGATTGGGATAATAGGTTATTTCTACAGGAAGAGCTTGCCCATTACATCCTTGTAAGTCATCGACAAAAACAGAATAAAGCCCAGGCTCTGAAACTGTAATCGAATTAGTTACGGCATTGGCAATTACATTGTTGCCTTTTTTCCAAACAATTGAAGGATAAACTCCTGGAACTGACAATACAATTGACTCACCAGGACACAATGTAGTAGATCCACTGAAGAAGATTTGAGGCATTGGGTTAGGGAATGATAGAATTTCTACTGATTCAGATTGTATTGGGCAGCCTTGTGGGGTAATTCCTATTACATAAACATCGCCAGAATCATTTGTTTGAAATGCATTAGAAATGCCTGATTGAATAAGTGCTCCATCGACATACCAATCATAACTGGCAAACCCTAAGGTAGCAACAATACTCGTACTTTCATTCTCACAAAAAGTTTCTGGACCTACTACATTTATCAAAATTGGCTTGGGTTCATAAACTCTTAAAAACTTAGGTCTTGATTCGGACTGACAACCAAATTCATTGGTCACTTGTACGGAATACCATCCCTGTTCACTAACTGTTATCGTATTTTGTGATCCTGCCCCTATTGTTGTAACACCATTTAATATCCAAGTGTACATATCATATCCTAGAGGCGCTGATAGTGTTGTTATTTCTCCTTCACAAATCTTATTATCATCAATCGTCATGGTAATAAAATCAGGTTGATGTACAATGATAGAAATCGACTCAGTATTGGTACATCCATTCTGATCAGTGATTGTTACTGTATAAGTTACATTGTTCAATGGAGTGGCAACAGGCATCACACAGTCGGTACAACTCAACCAGATATCAGGCGTCCAAGAATAACTCACAGCACTGCTATTAGCTGAAAGGAATATTGTTTTACCTGCACAAATTTCTGTGTCATTTGTTGTGAGATTAACTGGGGGAACTGGAAAATAATCAAGTGTCACTGGATCTGAAACCCCCGTACAACCGTGTAAATCTACAACTTCAACGATTACGACACCTTCATTAGAAATATTTAATGTGTTTCCATTTTGCCCTATTTGCAATACCCCATTCAAATACCAATAATATTGTGAGAATCCAGGTGTAGCTTCAATGATACCATTACCTCCTTGGCAAACTTCATTAGCAATAATAATAGGTTCAGGTAATGCATGAAAATCAACTTCAATGTAATTAGATATGGCATTACATCCATTCTGATCTTGTACCTCTACATAGTAGGTTCCTGGATCGCTTATTTGGATAATATTACCTTGCTGATTATATAGGATGGCTCCATCTTTATACCAAGTATATTGAGCAAAATTTGCACTGGCAGTGATGGTAACGATCTCACCCATGCATAGCTGATTATTGGTATTTGATTGTATTTGAACAAATGGTTGAGGTATCACAGTTACAGGTATTTGAAATGATGTTCCACTGCAACCATT
>CAYZQX010000102.1:0-10660 GCA_964480615.1 uncultured Chitinophagales bacterium
GACTAAACCATTGCGCATCCCTATCGCGAATACAACTTGAAGTAGCACTATGTAAGAGATTGCATTTTATATTTATGATGAAAACATTTTTACGGAAACCCATAAAATTGTGTGAATGTTCTATGCACTTATAATGGCTAGAACCTATTACAATAAAGGATTTCAGAGTTATTTAGCGAGCCCTATGTAATTACTGCTACAAACATTATAATCACAAATCGAGTATCTTAAATCGCGCAGCTAGCGATAGGGATAGGAGGGGTTTGTACTGTGGTGGCGGGCTTTTAAGTGCTTGAAATTAATAATGCCGAAAGCCCGCCACCACAGTACCGAAGCGTTAGCGTAGCCCTGTATAGCCCGGGCCGGAGGCATCGCCATAACACTTTATTTCTGAATCATTATACAAGCCTAATTAGTCATTATAAAATTTTATATTGAGAAAATGACTTTTTACTATTGTGTCATTCATTGCGACCTATTTTTTATTGACAGAAGATACTGATCTAACAAGTATCAAGTCTTTTTATTGTTGCTATAATTAAATAGTCAATATTGAATGTAGGGCTAATTGTCAAATCTCATCTTCTGAATTCTTACAGCATTCAATATTGCCAATAAAGCAACTCCCACATCTGCAAAAACGGCTTCCCACATGGTAGCTAATCCGCCAGCACCTAATATTAATACTAGAATCTTGACAGTAATAGCTAAACTAATATTTTGCCACACTATTTTTTTAGTTTGCTTGCCGATTATTATCGCCATAGGAATTTTGCTTGGCTTGTCATCTTGAATAACTATGTCAGCTGTTTCGATTGTCGCATCACTTCCCAATCCACCCATGGCAATACCTACATTACTCAATGCAACCACAGGCGCATCATTAATCCCATCACCTACAAACGCAACGGATTCTTTTTTAGCAATAATTTCTTTTACTATGTTCATTTTATCCTCAGGCAACAATTCCCCAAAAGCATTTGTAATTCCTATCTTTTGAGCTACATAATTTACCACAGTTGATTTGTCTCCACTTAACATTGTGGTTTTGATGCCCATAACATTTAGTTTGTCGATAGTTTCTTTGGCATCTTCTTTTATGCTATCGGCGATGGTTAGATAGCCAATAAATTTCTTGTCATAAGCAATGGCAATCATAGTATAAATTATGGTAGCTGGGTTAATATCATAGTCTATAGCGTATTGATCCATAAGTTTGATATTGCCAACCAGCATTTCTTTGTTATCAACCATTGCCCTCAGACCTTGTCCAGGTATTTCTACCACATCGCTAACCTGGATAGATGGGTCTATCTTACCTACAAAGTTGTGAATGGCTGTTGCGACTGGGTGTGTACTTTGATTTTCTAATACATTAATTTTTTGCAAAATTGCTTCTTGGTTATATGCTGGTTTTATAAATACTTCTTGTACTTTAAATACACCTTGTGTCATTGTGCCTGTTTTATCCACTACAACATTTTGAATGTTAGCAATAGCATCTAAATAATTACTTCCTTTAAATAAAATTCCGTTTTTACTTGCTGCACCTATACCACCAAAATATCCGAGTGGTATTGAGATTACTAATGCACAAGGACAAGAAATAACTAAAAATACCAAAGCTCTATACAACCATTGAGTAAAAATATAATTAGCAATAGTAAAGTATGGAACAACACAAATTAACAATGCTAAGAGTACCACAATGGGCGTATATATTTTTGCAAATTTTCGTATGAATAATTCCGTAGGCGCTTTTTGAGCTGTGGCCGACTGAACCATTTCTAATATCTTACTCAGTTTACTATCTGAATATGCGGCCATAACTTTTACTTGAGCTACAGTATTTAGATTTATCATACCTGCCAAAACTGTATCTCCTTTATACTTGGTGTCAGGCTTGCTTTCACCAGTAAGTGCGGATGTATTAAAAGAGGCATTATCTGACATCAGGATACCATCGAGCCCTAATTTTTCGCCAGGTTTAAGCTGTATGACATCTTCGATATTTGCGCTATTTGCTTTGATTATTTTTGTCTCGTTATTTACCAGTATTGTTACCTCATCAGGGCGTTGATCAAGCAAACTTTTGATATTGGCTTTTGCACTTCTTACTGCTATTGTTTGAAATATTTCGCCAATCGCATAAAATAACATTACAGCCACCGCTTCAGGATATTCCCCAATTGCGAATGCTCCAATTGTAGCAATACTCATCAATAGAAATTCTGAGAATATTTCACCATTGCGAATGCTTACCATAGCCTCTCTGAGTACTGGAAATCCTACAGGTAAATAAGCAAAAATATACCAACATACACGAATCCAATCAATAAACCAATATGGAGTAGTAAAGTTGTCTAGCAAAATTGCGGTAAGCAATAAACTCAATGAAATTATTGCAGGCAAAAACATCTTTAGTTTATTTTCGCTTGTACTGTTGTGTATATGATCATGCTCCTCAGCGTGTAAATTATGGTTATCACTCGTTGTATTATTGAGCACGGTATCGGTGCTACAACATCCAGCATTATTGTGTGCTGATTTCAATAAATCTTCAGCACCTGCGTTGGTGTAGATTTTATTTTCTTGCAAGCAACACAGTTGCCTGCCTTGTGTGTCATATAGGTGTTTGTGTTCCATAATTTACAATGAATATATACATGGAATAGTTTTTATATTCCATTTGCTAACGAATCAATAGTGTCTGTGTTTTGAATCTCAGGTATGGACTTGTATAGGATTATTTTATGATTCACTCTTATCTAGCTAGTTTTATTATTGTTAGTTATATGCTTTGGGGTAAATTGGTAATAGGCTATTAATTGATATTTTATTGATTAGCGCATAATTATAGAATATATAGTAATCCTCATTGCCTTTTAATGAGAGATTTGCTAATGTAAAAAATATATGCTTTGACATTTTGGTTTTTATCGACAAATATAAGAATAATTGGTGGTAATATCAATTTGTCATCAAGAAAGGTCTCTGGATAGATTTGGTCGTCTATTTGAATAAGATTGGTTAATTATTTTGAATAAATAGTAATGAAGGTCTGTACAGAACCTTTTATAACCCTATTATAACCGCCTTAGAAGTCGCTGATTATTAACAAGTTTGTTGAAATTATTATAGGGCTTGCTAAATAACTCATAAGTATGCGATTTTGGCGATGCCTGCGGCCCGGGCTATTTGCTACAAGTCCTCGCTCGTACCTCGCTGTGGGCTTTACGCGTCTATCCCTATCGCGAATACAACTTGAAGGAGCAATGTCTATTAGAAAATATTTTATAATTATGATGCAAGCTTTTTTACGTAACCCAATAAAATTGTGCGAATATCCATTGCACTAATAATAGCAAAAAACTATTATAAGAATAGATTTCAGAGTTATTTATCAAGCCCTAAATAATCCTAATGGATATCTTCTATTTTTTAATACAATCTATAAGCCATATTGTTTTAAATTCTATAAGGTAGGATATGATAATTTTACCGCAAATGATCTGCAACAAAAAACGCCTGGTAATTGAGCAATTCCCATTTAAATAACCCTTGGCAATTGTTTAACTACCTCTCTACTACCACAAATAATTTTTAAATAGATTTGATAATGTTCAGAGCACTAAAAAAAAGAAGAATTCATTTCTAAATTTGCCTTTAATCTTTAAAGTTGTTGCATATATAAACTAATAAATAGAGCCTAAACCTAGAATAATCTAAGGCTAATCTTGAGTGGTAATTCGCTAAACTGTTCATTCAATATTACTTACAAAGAAATGGATTCCACAACAAATATGCTAAAATAGAAACCTATTTTTATAGAATGACCATAATTGCTTATTTTTGCAATTCAATAATTATTTCCTCAGTCATCAAGGCTCACTGGAAATACTAAAAATAAGAAATCTTATATAAAATATGGCCACTCATGAATTGATAATGCCTAAGATGGGCGAAAGTATAATGGAAGCAACCATACTAAAATGGCTGAAAAAGGAAGGCGACCACATAGAGGCTGATGAGTCGGTATTAGAGATAGCCACTGATAAAGTGGACTCAGAAGTACCAAGTACCTATACTGGTACAATTACTAAATTATTATACAAAGAAGGTGATGTGGTACCTGTAGGCAAGGCGATTGCAATTATACAAGCAGGTAGTGAAACCGGTGGCGACAAGCCAAGTCCAGTCATTCAACCAACTACGACAATATCTGCACCATCAAAACAGGCATCTGCTGATAATATTCCATCAAGCAGTGGAAGTGCTCTTTCTCAAAAACCTAATTCAACTGAACATCGCTTTTATTCCCCATTAGTAAGAAATATTGCAAAATCCGAAGGCATCAGCCAAGGCGAATTAGACGCAATTACTGGTACTGGAACAGGTGGCCGAGTGACCAAGCATGACATGGCTAATTACTTGCAAAATAGGTCATCAAAACCTTCCCTGCCAAGTACTAACACATCCATAAGCAGCCCTTCTGTAACCCCTACGGCAGTCTCTTATCAAGCACCAGCAGTTTCTGTGTCT
Source organism: uncultured Chitinophagales bacterium (assembly GCA_964480615.1). Classification (GTDB taxonomy): domain Bacteria; phylum Bacteroidota; class Bacteroidia; order Chitinophagales; family UBA2359; genus CAYZQX01. Next base: position 4,543 of record CAYZQX010000102.1, read on the forward strand.
GGTGCAGTGGAAATTGTAGAAATGGATCGTATGCGTCGATTAATAGCAGATCATATGGTGATGTCTAAGCACGTATCACCCCACGTTACATCGTTCGTGGAAGCTGATGTGACCAACATTGTATTATGGCGCGAGAAAATAAAAAACCAGTTTCAAAAACGCGAAGGTGAAAAAATTACATTTACACCCATATTCATTGAAGCAATTGTAAATGCACTAAAGGATTTTCCAGGTGTTAATGCTTCAGTTGATGGGAATAAAATCATAATTAAGAAATACATAAATATAGGAGTTGCTACGGCATTACCATCCGGTAATTTGATAGTACCTGTTGTTAAAGGTGCCGAAAAATTAAATCTTGTAGGCATAACTAAAGAAGTAAATCGAATAGTGGATCTTGCACGCACCAATAAACTCGCTCCTAACGATATTCAAGATGGAAGTTTTACTGTAACGAATGTAGGAACATTTGGCAACCTCTCAGGAACTCCAATTATTAATCAGCCACAAGTAGCTATTTTGAGCACCGGTGCAATAAAAAAGAAGCCAGCTGTCCTTGAAACTGAATATGGTGATGTCATCGCTATTCGACAGCTTATGTACCTTTCCTTGAGCTATGATCACCGTGTTGTAGATGGATTTTTAGGTGGGTCATTCCTTCGTAGAGTAGCTGACAATTTAGAAAATTTTGATGTAAATAGAGCCTATTAAGCGCATTAACGCAATGGTGCTTCCTATTTATCAAATGCTTGCTTAATATCATATAAGTTGATAATATCAACAGTTATAACTCATTGAGTTCTATGATAATCACCTTAATAATAAATAAGTAGTGAGGTGTTTGATTGCTATTTTTTTTGGATGTTGAATCTCAATTAAATTGCAATGCATTACTTTCCATAAGGTTCGCTTCTAGCCAAATAATAACGAAACTTCTAGTCAGTAATAATTATTAAAAGATTGAAGGTTTAAGTATAAGCGGAGATTATTGTTACCATTAATATGCAACCACTCACAAGCAATCAACCATCCCTACAGAATTTCCTCTTGCAAATAAAAATTGCTTATTTCACAAGCAACCTGAACCAATAAGCCATTACCAAAAATGTATAAGTATGGGTTATTAGTCAAGACCTGATTAATGAAATTACAAAATCAATTTATACCACTAACTCCAGCTAGTTACCTTTTTGTCTAATAAGGGCTTGCTCAAGAACAGCGAAATCTTTTAGCATAAGGGATCTTAGAATATGTAGGTGCTAATGAAATGCACATAAATTGCTGCGTTTCAGTAAAAAAGCTTGAATTATATATAAGAAATGTCGCCTCATAGATTTTGCTTTTTCGGATTGTGTTTCGCGATAGGGATAGACGCGTAAAGCCCACAGCGAGGCACGAGCGAGGACTTGTAGCAAATAGCCCGGGCCGCAGGCATCGCCAAAATCAAATAATTATGCGTTATTTAGCAAGCCCTAATTATGCCAATTGAGCTTTGAAACTGACTTTCAAAAATATACCAAAAAAAATAGGGCATGCAATATCAATTGCTGCCCTACTCTTTATTTTTATTTATAACTTAACATACATCTTCTTTACAATCTAAATTGCAAATAAGCTGATACACCTTGTTGAAATTTTATTGATTCAATACCGAAAATATTCTATTGGCATCCCAAGATAAATAAGGTTCACCAATTCTAATGATATTAATTGTCCATATCGTATCATCTTGTACAATGCGATCGACCACATCTTGACCGGCAACCACATAACCAAATACTGCATGTTTATTGTTCAGCCAAGTAGTAGGTACAGTAGTGATAAAGAACTGACAGTTTCCCGTATTTTCCAAGCCCACATTTGCCATAGCAACTGCTCCAGGTCTATTTAAGGTAAGGTCAGGATGAAACTCATCTTTTATAGTATAATCAAGTTGAGCCGCACCTACACTTTCTAATGCGCCGCCTTGTACCATGAAATTAGGGATAACTCTATGAAACTTATTTCCTACATAGATAGATTGACCTACTTTTGTGACATTGGTTTCGCGTGTGCCTTCTGCAAGACTTACAAAATTAGCGGTAGTCAATGGTGCCTTTTCAGGCTCTAAACGCACAACTACATTTCCCTTTGAGGTATTTATCAAAGCATAAATTCCGTTTTCTAAGGCGGATTTCAAAGCAATTGGATCATATTTTATTTGGGCATGCGCTTGACCAAAGGAAACGCCCAGCAATAGGATAGCAAACAAAAAATTCTTCATATTTATAATTTTACTTGCTTTTGACGCATTAAATTTGCATCGTTACAAATAATTTCCAAAATTAACCTATTTTAGCCGTTTAATGTCCCATTTAAGAATTTTTACTATAATTATTGCCTGCATTGCTTGTCTTAATACATTTGGACAAGACACATCAACATCACTTGAGCAAAGTAAAGGTGCTTTACTTTTAGCTGTTAATGCTGCAACATATTTACCTGAAGGTGACCTAAAAGATAGATTTGGGCCGTCATCCTCAATCGGAGGTGGGCTTAACAATAAGACTAAATCTAACTGGACATTTGGAATTCAAGCCAATTTTCAATTTGGGAAAAAAATTAATGAAGACTCCTTGTTACAAAACCTCGCTAATAATTTAGGCAGTGTTACTGATCAAAATGGACAACCTTCCGAATTAAAATTTGCGCAGAGGGGTTATAACTTATTTGGCCATATTGGAAAAATTATTCCCCTTCACGCGAAAAATAAGAATGCGGGCTTGTGGATTCAAGGGGGTCTTGGTTTTTTGCAACACAAAATTAGAATAGATGATATAAAGGGAAATACGAATCAACTTGCTGGGGATTATAAATCAGGATACGATCGACTCACCAATGGCCTTGCCGCTTCTCAATACTTAGGTTATATCTTTTTAGACAAAAACAGAATGATAAATTTTCATATAGGATTCGAAATAATAGAAGGCTTTACAAAAAACCGGAGAAAGTTTCAATTCGATACCATGCATGCAGAATTAGGTAATAGGCTGGATATATATTGGGGAATAAAACTGGGATGGTTTTTACCCTTCTACCGATTTGAAAAAGATGAGTATTATACTAATTAAAAAAGTAAAATTGATAGTTTTGGTACTCAATAAATAATGGAGATTTGGGATCAATAATGTATAGGTATTTCTATGAATGTTTGTTAAGAATTTACTATTCTGCAGTTTTTTTTGCTTCTTTTTTTTTACCCAAGGCAAAAAAATGGATCCTTGGTCAGCAACTAATTAAGAACAACCTAAAGCAATCAAAAAATTACGACAACAAATCCGTTATTTGGTTCCATGTAGCCTCGCTAGGTGAATATGAACAAGCACTCCCACTTATTGACGATTGGGCAAGCTTACATCCCGATCATACTATCCTAATAAGTTTTTTTTCACCATCAGGTTATGACATTATTCACCCAAAAAAAAAAGAATATGAGATCGTGTACCTGCCATTAGACCTCTATGTAAATGCAGCAAAATTTATTGATACTTATAACCCTAAGATCGCCTTATTTATAAAGTATGAAATATGGTATAATTACTTGAGTATTCTAAAGGATAAGCACATCCCCTACTTCTTTATTTCTACTCAATTTAGGCGGGATCAATTTTATTTTAATCTATTTGGCAAGCCATTTTGCAATTTATTGAAACAAGCAAATAGGATCTTTACACCCTATAAGGAGACTAAACAATGGCTGGAACTAATGGGATTTGAAAATATTAAAATAGCGGGGGATACCCGTTATGATCGTGTACTTTCAATTGCACAAAAAAATGATGTGAAATTATTTTTCGACAATGAGTTTCCTGTTTTAGTTGCAGGAAGTACTTGGCCCCCTGATGAAGCGCTATTGATAGAACTTTATAGGCTTATGGATGGCAGAATAAATCTAATTATTGCACCTCATCATATTGATACTCAAAACATAGAGCGCATTAGCTCAGCTTTTGGCTCTTCCGCTTTGCGTTATTCTACCATTGATCCCTCGCAATTGATTAGCCGAGCTAATATGCTCATCATCGATAATTTTGGAATGCTTAGCAGATTGTATAAAGTTGCTACGTATAACTATGTAGGTGGGGGCTTTGGATCTGGTATCCATAATATTTTAGAACCAGCGATATATGGCCAACCTGTATTTACTGGCCCGCGAATGAATAAATTCCAAGAAGCGCAAGAACTACGAACAATCGGCCAATTAATTACCATAACAGACGCAATCCAATTATCACATCAACTCAACTTATTAACGAGCCAACCTGAATTATTGGCACAAATTAAAAATAAGTCAACCCTGCACTTTTCTAATAATTGCGGTGGGACAGCTATTATCCTACAAAGTTTGGAGAAAATTTTTTGCGAATAGTGCTTAAAAATTCCTTAACAGTGGGATCATTATCCCTCCAATTATATTTATTACGAACGTATAAATTAATATGAGTGAATGCTTGTATAACTGTACTGCAAGCCGCTAATTCACTTAGTGTCAGTTCATACACTTGGTGGCTCCCACCAAATAATTCATTGATATAAGCAAATCGCTGGTTAAAGCTAATATCAAAACTGCCCTCATTGTTGCGTGACAACACATCACCAAGCGTAGGTGCCTCTTTCAATTGAGCAAGATGATCATTAAGACTAGGTGCTTCAGCTTTTTTATCCTCTAGTACATTTTTATCTACTGTTGTGGATTCATCTTTACTTGTATCTACATTAAGCGATGGAATATTGATTACCTCCGTCTTATTAATATCTTTTTCTATGTCTTTAGGCAAGTTATTATCCTCTATTTTTTCAAACGAGATAAATATATCCTTTGCTTCGGAAACTGGTGCAGCAGACTCATTTTCTAATGAAAAGTGCAATGCTTGCAATGCTTTTTTGCGTTCCTCTAATTTTGCTAGAATTTCATCTTGTATATTCGCAGGCTTAACATCATCATCTTGAATTTGAATTTTATTGATGTGTTCAACTTCTAACACCACCGTTTTATTCACATCTTCATCTATAAGATCATGCTCCTTTGCTGAATTTATTTTGTTTAGTAACTCATCGATGGAACTTTGAATATTATTGCCCTGTGTCTCAACCAAAGAATCAGGTTCTTTCATTGGATTGTCTTGGGCTATAAGTTCGGTTTTATTGAGTTCTAGGTTATCGATTTCTAATGTAATTTCCTTAGGAATAATTTCTATGTGTTCTACTATTGGCTCTGCAGGTGAAACTGACTTATTATCAGAAGCAAGGGTGAGTTGTTCGGGTTCAATTGGAGCTGGGTTTTCAAGGATAGGCTCGGTGAAATCCTCTACCTTATGCGGTAACTGATTAGATTCAATATTAAGTTCATTGAGCACCTGATTAATTTGATCATTTGCAATTTTTTCATATTCCCCAATCTTTTCTTGAAGGCCTTCAGAAATTGCTGGGGTTTCCATTAAGGTATTAGTTTCAGTGTCACCTAGAGCTAAAACCGGCTCAACCTTAGTCAGTACTTCAATAGGATCAATGGTTAGCGATTCGCTGAGCTTAACCGCATCCATTAATTGATCATCCTCCACATTCAATTGAGGTGTGGTAGCTATTTTATTAGCTTCATCTGTTATATGTAATTCTGGTTGGTTATGTTGCTCAATTTGAAAATCCAAGGGCTTGCTATTTTCTACTATATCCTTCGAACTAGGAAGATCATCCACGATTTGAAAGGCGGCGGTAGATGATTGCAATAAACTGGCAATTAAATTTTTCTGATCATTAAGCGCTGATGATTCCTCTATGCTATCTTTTTCCATCCCAAAATTGGCAAAATCATTTTCTATAAGCAGATCATATAAGTCTTGGGTATATTTTTTTAATAGCTTTACTTCGAGCTTTTGCGAGCCTGAACTATCATTTTTAATCTTCTGGATTAAATAATTAATTTTGTGCGCAACGGCTTCGAGCTTTTCGACATTATGAACTATCATAACTATAGGAATTTGTTGGTAAAAATATTAAATAGTAACGACATTAATTTCATAATTTTATGCGTTGTTTAAATTTTTTTTAAAAAATGTTTACAGAACCAAGTACAAGGGGC
>CAYZQX010000103.1:0-10658 GCA_964480615.1 uncultured Chitinophagales bacterium
GCCCGGGCTGCTCCAGGCTACACTGCGTTTCGGTCTTTTTCACTGACTCTTTTTTAGTATCCATATATAAACTACTGTATATAACAACACAACTTACCTAAGAAATCAGTGTTGAGAGTCAGTGAATAAGACTAAACCATTCCGCATCCCTATCGCGAATACAACTTGAAGGAGCATTAGATAATCGATAACATCTTATATTTATACTACAAACATTACTACTGAAACACTGCAAATACTGTTTAAATCCATTGCAAATACAAACTCTAAAATCCTTTATTATAATAGATTTAGCAATCATTGAGCAAGCCTATATCTTGTTTCAATTATTCGCATACACAGTATTACTGTACTAGATTAGAACTCAAGTAAGTATCATCTAATGTAATATAATTATACGGTTAGGATAAGTTGTGTGGCAAAAAACTATCACTAAAGATCCGAGTCGAGAAATAAAAATATACAATATTTGTTGTGCATACTGTTATGGTGCTACAAATAACAAGTAGTTTCTCAAAACAGTTTGCTGGTGACAATTTTTTTATTGTGTCATATAGGTGATACCCTATTAACAGCACAGCCACCATCCATTATCCATACACACAGGATTACATTTTAATTTTCATGTATATGGGACAATGATCCGAATGTTTGGCATCGGGAAATATACGCGCATCTAGTAGGCGATCATTCAGACTTTCAGTGGCGGCATGATAATCGATGCGCCATCCCTTATTCTGTAGTCTAACCGTGGGAAACCGCTGACTCCACCAAGTGTAATGATGTGGATCTTGATTGAATTTGCGAAACACATCAACAAATCCCGAATCAAAAAATTGATCCATCCAGGCTCGCTCTACTGGCAAAAATCCCGATGTATTTTTATTGCCTACTGGATCATGAATATCTATTGCTTTATGACAGATATTATAGTCGCCACTCAATACCATATTAGGACTTTCCTTTTTTCGCTGAGATAAAAAAGGCATCATGCGCTCCAAAAACTTCATCTTCATCCCTTGTCGGTCATCCCCTGAGGATCCTGAAGGAAAATAACAATTGATAAAACATACATCACCTATCATCAGTTGTATCGTTCGTCCTTCGGCATCAAAGTCGGCGTCACCCATTCCATATAAGATATTAGAAGGTTTTATCTTGGTTAATGTACACACTCCACTGTAACCTTTTTTTTGCGCGCTAAACCAATGGTGCTCATAGCCCAGTGCTTCAATAGCACTCATATCAACTTGCTCCTTTTGCGCCTTGGTCTCCTGTATCATCACGACATCAAAATCATTTTGGGATAACCAATCCACAAAACCCTTACCAATAGCTGCTCTTATTCCATTGAGATTATAACTTACTACATTGAGATCCTTCATCTTTTATTTGGTTAGCAAGGTTGATTTTAATTTTTTATAAATCGATGGTGTAATACCTGATTATCTCTACTCAGCCTGATAAAGTAAACACCATTAGGCAGCGTGGAGATGTTGATATGAACTGTATTATTGTTAATACTAGGGCTAGGTATATTTACTTGCTTACCTGCGACATCATACAATTGCAATTGCAATTGCAATTCATCCATCAAACCCAGTAACTCTATAATTACTTCATCACTTGCTGGTACTGGATATACATTTTGGATGGATAGCTGTTCCTTATTATTCTCAATTTTTATAATTTCTGATGTGGATGTATTGCCATTATAATCAACCCATTTTAGGCGATAGTAATTGATCTCCTGCGGCTGAGCATCCATATATTGATAGTCTGATTGATGATTGCTTGTACCTGCCCCATCAATGGTTTTAATGGTTATAAATTGTATGCCATCCATTGATCTTTCGAGCTGGAAATAATCATTTTCATATTCGCTACCTGTAGCCCACTGTAATAGATTCCCTTGATTTGTAGCCTTACCATGAAAGGTCAATAACTCGATTGGAGTCTTATAACATACGACTGGGTCGCTGTCATAGGTAGTTGTACATCCTAGTGCATCAGTAGCTGTGAGTGTGTAAGTCAATCCATCGTACTGTCCTAGTGCCACTTGCAGTGATTGACCATAACTTACTTGTACGTTATTAGCCTGCCCACTTACTGTATAAGTTGCTCCTTGTTGATACTGTGGATAGCCTCCTGAAAACGAAAAAGTGATATAGAAATCACCTGTAACTGCCCAGTCACAATATTCATTTACTTCCACAGTTATAGGATTGAGCCACACCAGTTTAGTGCCAGGTGCTACGATGGTACAAGTATGCCCTATATCGGGAAATCCATCGCTATTAGCATCAGGTCCTACGATACAACTTAAGTAATAAGCTGTATTAGTGTTCATAGTTGCATTATTGAAGATCACTGTACCGTTAGTACTCGTTGTTATAGTTGTGCCTAGTATCGATCCAGGAATTGTATGCAATATGTAGCCCAGCGCATATCCCATAGGCACTAAAGTGGATTCAGCGGGAATGCTCACTGTGCTTAGCCCATTACATACATAATATTCGGCAGGCATTATGCCTGCAAATGCATTGGTGTTACATTGTATTGCTACGCCTATACAACTGCAACCATCCGCTGCAATCATATCATTTTCGGTATTAGGATTGCCATCATTACAAGCTGTGCCAGGTAGCTGTGGCGCACCGATACTCGGGTCATTGTCATTGCAATCACTGGTATTGCATATCCCATCATTATCTATATCTATTAGTATTCCTATACAATCACATTCAGCAGTAATCGTATCATTAGTAGTACATGGGTCGCCATCGCTACATGCACCACCAGGGTAGCCAGTTCCCCAAGGTTCCTGGCACAATGGCAAGAGGCTCCCTTCACAGGTACAGCCATCCGATAAGATTACATCGTTAGTTGTATTGGCATTATTATCATTACAACTTGTACCAGCAGCTTGTGGCGCACCAGCATTAGGATCAGTATCATCGCAATCCTCCACGCTACATATTCCATCATCGTCTATATCTATTTCCGTACCTATGCATATACAATCTTCAACAAACACATCATTGACAGAACAATCGTATCCATCATCACAAGATGATCCTACTATCCCAATATTGCCAAACAAATCCTCACAAAGAATAGTCACTGGCACCCCTACACAAGAACATCCATCGGATTGTATGACATCATCTTGCGTAAGTGGGTCACCATCATCGCAAGTAGTACCAGCAACTTGTATGGCACCTATAAGTTCATTACTATCATCGCAGTCAAAATCAGCACACACGCCATCATTATCAGCATCCCCTCCTAAGTCAGTACAATTTGGTATAGTTGTACCAGCACAAGTACATCCATCGGATTGTATCACATCATCTTGCGTAAGTGGGTCACCATCATCGCAAGTAGTACCAGCAACTTGTATAGCACCTATAAGTTCATTGGTATCATCGCAGTCATAATCAGCACATACACCATCTTTATCTGCATCGCCTCCTAGGTCAGCACAACTAGGTATAGTTTTACCAGCGCAAGTACATCCATCGGATTGTATCACATCATCTTGTGTAAGTGGGTCGCCATCATCACAAGTAGTACCAACAACTTGTATAGCACCTATAAGTTCATTGGTATCATCGCAGTCATAATCAGCGCATACACCGTCATTGTCTGCATCACCGCCTAACTCCTCACATTCTGATGGCAATATCCCTGTGCAAGTACAGCCATCGAGTCCTATACTATCGTTTATTGTATCAGGGTTATTATCATCACAATTACTGCCTACAGGTGCAGGTAATAGTGGGTTTAATGGTTCACAATCTTCCGCACCACACACGCCATCACCATCTTCGTCACCACCTAGGTCAGCACAGGGATCTATGATCGTGGTGCCTAAGCAGGTACAGCCATCGGCAAGTATCAGATCATTAAGGGTATTAGGGTCATTATCATCACAAGTGCTTCCTGGAATGGTAGGTAGGTCAGGATTATTATCATCACAATCAGTAGCCATACACAGTCCATCCCCATCCATATCAGGCAATGGATCATATATACAATTACACATTTCTAAGTCTAAGATATCAACTGTACAGGGATCCAGGTCATCACAGCTTATTGGGGTAAGTGTACAAGGCTCACCAGCACAAGTGCATCCATCCCCTTGTATTACATCCTCAAATGTATTAGCCATTCCATCATCACAAGAAGAACCTACCACAGTAGGTAGGTCAGGATTCGCATCGTCACAGTCATCAGCGGCACACACCCCATCACTGTCAGCATCTACTATCGTTCCGACACATACACAATCGCTCGTCCACATATCATCAATAGTGCAATCACTTTCATCATCACAAGTAGTGCCAGGCTGTGCAGGGCCATTGAGGAAACCTTCACAGTCTATGGGATCGACAAGAATGAAATTGGGATATCCACTATCTAAATTTAGGCCTGTGCAGGAAGATTTTAGTATTATATTTCCGAGTGTATCGGGGTTAATTATTGGGGCTATTACATAATTAGATCCCGCAATCGCCCCCAGCTCTGCAAATGTAAAGGCGCCATCATTAACCACGCCTGGCACCGATCCAATAAGGCAAAGATCTAGGTTCAGATTGGTGGTTGTAGGATAACAGTTATATATGCCCAATATAAGTCCTGGAGCGGTAAACAAAGGATCATCTGATGCATTGGGATCCACACCCTCCGACATAAATATTATTTCGGTTTCAGGGTATATGGTATAGGTATTTGTAAGCTCATTATAGCTTTGAAAACTGCTGGGGATTATCGAATAATTTCCAGGGTCATTACAATCCGCCATCTGTGCACTTATCGAACCATTAAATACTAATAATGTCAATAAAGAACAAAACAAATAAATATATAATTTCATCATTCAGGTTTTTCTAATTTTTATAGCTCGCTTTAATCTCACCTCACTCATACAATTTTTCATACTACACTAAAGATATAATAGTGTGAAATGGCAGAGTTTCCTACAATTCATTTTTCCCATCTTTCCATTTACCACTTAACAGGTTACAGGTATTTAGTTTTTTTAATTCCTAATACATATACCTACATCAAGTTATTAAAAGAATCCATTATAATTACTCTGTAAGAATTAGTAATAGGCCAAGAGGAAATTTGTTATATTTATTAATAGCTCAACAAACTGCTACCTATTACTACCTACGCTCAGTAATTGAATTATAATGGCTCTCAAAAAAAAGCGTAGGAATGGAAAACACACTACCCTACCTAATCAAAGCTAAATTTTGAGGTCATTAATGGACAATTTCAAAAATTCAGCCCAAAAATAGCTGTATTCTCTCAATACTTAGTTTTCGAGTGCTAAATAGTTCAAAATGAACACTATTACAAGCACAACGCAAAAATGGCATCAATGGTTATTTATGATCTAAATATTTAACAATATTCGTTTGAAGAAAATTATTACACCTACATTAATAAAAAATTGGGCGATGCCTCCGGCCCGGGCTATACGGGGCTGCGCTGACGCTCCGGTACTGTGGTGGCGGGCGTTCGGCTTTTTAATTCAAGCTGTAGAAAGCCCGCCACCACAGCACAAACCCCTCCTATCCCTATCGCTTTTTTACCGATTTAGGATTACCGATTTAGGATTTACGATAATACAATAATGAGTTCAATTCTTCGGGGCTTTACAGCGTATATATTTATAAAACTAGAAATAACTAATTAAAGTCTAGAGTTTAGTTAAACTGATTCAAGATTTACGATTCCCGATTTACGACACTGAATTTTTATCACAAGAGATTTTAGTCTAGCCTTCAATATCTAGTGTCGAATTTCTATGAAACAATTTTGGATTTATTATATTGATGTTTGATTCAAAAACTGCTCTGAGTCTAGTGTCCTTTATCCAGTGTCCAGTGTCTGTTCTCCAGTGTCCATTATCCAGTGTCTAGAGTCTGCTATCCAGTGTCCAGTTTTTAAAGCTCACAAACAGGTTTCTTCAATAAGTAGTTACATTAGTCTTTAAGAGATAAAATATTCATCCATCTACTATTTCTTAACTATACTACTCATTTTTAACTGGTAGTATTCTGTCTTTTCCTTATTACCTAACAGCGCGTATAATTGGGTTAATAAATGGTGTGCTTCAATGCTATTGGGCACATTGGCTATGGCCTTTTCAGCCCACAAAATACTATTATGATAGTCTTTTTCATTAGCTAAATACTTGGCCATATCAATATAAAAATCATCCTTCTGAGGAAATTTTTTCAATCCTTCATTGATATAAAACAATGCATTGTTCTTATCTAATTTTTTATTGTAACACCCTATAATGTGCCGATACACTTCAGAACTATTACTATCCATTTCTAATAGTTTTAGAAAGGCATCAAGTGCTAAATCATAATTGCCATTTGTATATAAAATTCTAGCTTTATAAAAATGCAAAGAAGCAGCTTTGTCGTTATTTTCAATGCCCTTTTCTATAGTCTGTAGCGCCCTATCAGGTTCTCCTGCTGCCATTAATGCATCTGATAGAATACAATAATTCAAAGCCATTTGCGGCATGAGATTAATGGCCTTGATAAAATGATAATAGATTTGCACCTTGTTCTCCTGGATATTATTCTCGGATTTTGATTTTTGGAATAATGTATTAGCATAATAGAAATTGGCCTTCATGCAATTTTCAAGCTTAGGCATATCCCCACCGAATAGGGTAAGATCATTTTTCCATATCGCATTTCTCTCTATGGTTTTATAACTATAATACCCGATAATACTGCCCATAAAAATTAAAAAAATGATATTCAAATATTTATTAACAGAGGTTAAAGCCTTCGCCATTGTAGTTATCAATACTACAATGGCTATTGAATATCCCAAGGAGGCATTAAATACAAAGCGATCTGCCATCGTATCAGGTCCTAGTTTTACAAATTGAGAAATAGGCATATAGTGAACGATAAAAAAAGCCATCGCAAATCCCATCCAGCTTTTCTTATATACAAAATAGGCGGCACTACTAATCATAATGATCCATACGAATAATGCAATATAGAATTGATAGTCGCTATATGTCAATAGCGGTATTTGATTGTAACCGTTGTAGTAGGTCAGATTATTAGGCCATATTAAATTGTATAAATACTTATTGAGTAACCACAACTTAGTTGGAATACATTGAATATAACTGTCACAGCCATTTAAAACATTGCTTATAATGTCGATATCGCTTGAAGCCTTTTTTTTATTTTTTCCTACCAACATAATTTGCAAAGCTCTATTGCCCGAAAATAATATAGTTACTCCTAGCAAGCTAAGAAATCCAGTGGCAAATTTTTTTTTTATACTCAAATTTAGGCGATAATATGCTATTAAAAACCATATTAAGATATAAGCAAGTGCATCAATTTTAGCTAATAAAGCAATGAAAAGTACAATGACTGCAGTAGCTAGGTGTCTCCAATTTTTAAGCTCTATATATTTGACCCATAAATAGGTTGCAAACATGCCTAGTGTAGCACTAATTAACTCATCTCTGCTCTTTATATTAGCTACTACTTCGCTGTGTATGGGAAGTGTAATGAAAAACAATAAGCCTAGGAGTATAGGCAATTTTTTTTCTGGAAATAGTCTTGAAATTGTCTTAAAACTTATCCATACAAAAGCGATCATCCACAGCACATTGTGAAAGTGCATCCAGGTTATATTGCCATTAAAGAATTGATAATCGAATGCCAGTGATAATTGCCTAATGGGTCTATAGGTTAACCTCATTGGATCAGTAGAATTTGCTTCATGACTAGTAAATATATGCACTGTGGAGCTTAGTCCTTCTTTTACAGCATCCGTAATTACCAAGCTATCGTCAAATACAAATTCATTGCCCAATGTATTGATGAATAGTATAAGACATGCAGCAGCAAGGATTAAAAATACCTTGCGGTTTTCTTCAACTATTTTATCAATAAAAAATATTGCTCTACTATTCATAAAAGCTTAAGGATTAAGGAGATTAATACACACGTTTTTAGCTTCTGTAAAAAAACGCATGGCCTCCCAGCCCCCTTCTCTACCCACGCCACTATTTTTAACCCCGCCAAAAGGCGTCCGTAGGTCTCTTTTCATCCAGCAATTGACCCATACGATACCTGAATGGATTTTAGTGCTTACGCGCTGTGCCTTCCCTATGTGATTGGTCCATATAACAGCCGCTAATCCGTATCCTGTGCTATTAGCCATCATTAGCACTTCCTCCTCAGACTCGAACGGTGTAAGGGTCACTACTGGACCAAATATCTCTTCTTGATTTGTACGACAATTGTAGGCCAAGTTTTCAATCACTGTTGGCGAAATAAAATAACCATTAGCACAGCGTCCACCTATATTAATGGATTGTCCTCCACATAAGATTGTGCCACCTTCTTCCTTCGCCAATTCAATGTAGCTCAATATTTTTTGATAATGATCTTGTGATACCACAGCACCCATTTCAGTTTCCAATTGTGCGGGGTCGCCGATCTTGATCTTTGCAACTTCATCAATGAATGCTGCTTTGAATTTATTATAAATTGATTTTTCAATAAATATTCTGCTGCCACATAAACATATTTGACCTTGATTTCGAAAGGAAGAAAGCACCGTCGTTTTAATCATCTCCTCAAAATCGCAGTCATCAAAAATAATCACTGGATTTTTACCCCCAAGTTCCAGGGACATTTTTTTAAACATAGGTGCGGCAATACTCGCTATTTCCTTACCAGTAGTTGTACCACCTGTAAAGGAGATGGCTTTAATATCAGGGTGAGCCACGATCGCTCTGCCCACTTTAGCACCTAGCCCGTGTACTATGTTTAGCACACCATTAGGGAGTCCTGCCGACTCACATATTTGGCTGAGAAGAAAAGCAGTTTTAGGGGTAATTTCGGAGGGCTTGGCCACTACACAATTACCAGTAGCGAGCGCAGGTGCAATTTTCCAGGTGAAGAGGTATAAAGGCAAATTCCAAGGAGAAATACAGCCTACTACTCCTATAGGCTCTCTCACTGTATAATTGACTGTCCCATCGGGCGAATGGTATGATTCCGAGGCAAAATGCAAGATAGCTGTGGCAAAAAAACGAAAATTAGCAGCGGCACGTGGTATGTCCACTGAAGCAGCTAAACTGATGGGCTTGCCACTATCTTCGCTTTCGGCTACTGACAACTCTTCTAAGTTTTGTTCGATAAGATCAGCAATGCGTGTAAGTATCCTATATCTTTTTTCCATTTCCATTTTAGACCAAGCTGGAAAGGCAAGCTGAGCAGCTTTCACTGCCTGATTGATCTCTTCTTCCCCTGAGTCAGGCAAGTAACTATATACTTCGCCGATGGCGGGATTGTATATGGGTAGGTAATTACCATTTATGGGTTGGTAAAACGTACCATTGATATAGTTTTTTAATTGTTTTTCCGATGATTTGAGCTTCATAGCTAATTATAATGAACCAGTTCTTCCACCATCAACAGGCAGATTTATTCCTGTGATATAAGATGCAGCTGGGCTGGCTAGAAAAAGTACAGCTGCAGCAATTTCTTCAGGCTTGCCTATACGGCGCATAGGCACGTGATGTATGCCCTCTGAGATAATTGCCTCGATGGTCTGCCCTGATTTTTTTGCCTTGTTTTCAAATATTGTCTGTAGCCTTTCAGTATCCGTACTGCCAGGCAATACATTGTTGACTGTAATTCCATATTGTGCCACTTCATTAGCCAGTGTCTTAGCCCATGAGGCAACAGCTCCCCTGGTCGTGTTAGAAACGCCCAATCCTTCCAAGGGAATTTTTACAGAGGTAGAAATGATATTAATAATACGTCCATAAGCTTGCTTTATCATGCCTGGGATCAGCTTAGTCGCAAGTAGGTGGTTAGCCAATAAATGCTGCTGATAGGCTGCCATAAATTCTTCTGTTGTGGCATTGCTAATGGGTCCTGCTGGTGGTCCACCTGTATTATTGACTAATATGTGGAAATCAATTTTATGGTCAGCTAAGAAGTTTGTTATATTCGATTCTAATTCCACCATATTGCTATAATCCAAGGAGATATACCGATGCTGCTGTCCCGTGCTAACATCTAGTTCAGAACACAACTGTGCTAATGCCTGTGTGGATCTAGCGGCTATGGTGCATGAAGCACCCGCTTGTGCTAATGCAATTGCCGTCGCCTTTCCTATCCCTTTTGATGCGCCTCCTATAAAGGCATTTTTACCCTGTAGTGAAAAATCTATCATTTTGTGGTGAAAGATAGCAAGGTTTTAAAAAGTATCGTATAAGCATCCTCAACACGCCTCTTTCAACATCAAATATATACCATGCTTTTCAAAGTATATAATTAGGGCTTGTATTATCACTTTTATAATCGCTGGACTTCGTGCAGTTGCTTTAACTAGATACTGGATAGCAGACTCTGGACACTGGATAATGGACACTAGAGAACAGACACTGGACATTGGATAAAGGACACTAGACTCAGAGCAGTTTTTGAATCAAACATCAATATAATAAATCCAAAATTGTTTCATAGAAATTCGACACTAGATATTGAAGGCTAGACTAAAATCTCTTGTGATAAAAATTCAGTGTTGTGCGTGCCTAAAATAGCTTGACAAATATAATAAATTATTTTGAT
>CAYZQX010000104.1:0-10543 GCA_964480615.1 uncultured Chitinophagales bacterium
GATTGAAGGTACTTTATCTTTTTTGCATGGTTTTTCTATTACAAATACTTAAAATCGTGGTTGTTTTTTATTTGTAACAAGGTGTGGTACATCAGCATCGTCACGTTTTCTACATCTTCCATACTGACCATTTCCACTGTTGTGTGCATATACTTAAGTGGCAATGAAATAAGTGCGGTTACTGCACCTCCACCAGCAAGCCCGAAAACATCAGCATCCGTACCTGTAGCCCTGCTATTGGCTTCACGCTGAAATGGAATTTTATTTTTGGTTGCAGTTTCAATGATAAGGTCAAGCAATTTGTTATGGATAGGAGGGCCATAGGCGAGTATTGGTCCTTTGCCACTCTTATAATCACCTTTTTCTTTTCGATCGATCATTGGGGTGTTGGTATCATGACCCACATCGGTCACGATGGCTACATTGGGCTTAATTTTTTGTGCAATCATGTGCGCGCCTCTTAGCCCCACTTCTTCTTGCACTGAATTCACAATATACAATCCAAATGGCAGTTTTTTCTTACTTTCCTTGAGCAGTCTTGCTACTTGTGCAATCATAAATCCGCCACCGCGATTGTCGATGGCACGGGCACAAATATTTTTCTTGTTCAAGATCATAAATTCGTCTTCAAAGGTGGCTATACAGCCTATATGAACACCCAGTTTTTCTACTTCCTCCTTGCTTGTACAACCGATATCTAAAAAAATATTGCTTACACTGGGACTTATATCACTACCTTTTCTGAGGTGGATGGCTGGCCAGCCAAAGACTCCCTTAACAATGCCATTTTTGGTAAAAATATTAACACGCTTTGAAGGGGCAATTAAGGGATCTGAACCGCCATTTTGTAGGAGGTAAATAAATCCATCCTCTGTGATATAGTGGACCATCCAGGAAATCTCATCTGCATGTGCTTCGAGAACTACTTTGTATTCGGCCTTTGGGTTTATTACCCCATATACCGTACCATAATTGTCGGTATGGTATTCATCTATAAAGGGTTTTATATAATCTAGCCATATTTTTTGCCCTCTGTATTCATAGCTAGTAGGAGAGGAAATATTCAAATAATTCTCGAAAAATTTGAGAGAATCGGGAGTGATTGCTTTCATATACGGATTTATAGGAGGCAAAGCTAAAAAATAAATTAATTAGGAACTAATTTTTCCAACCAGAAGTTATAAGTTGAACTAAATAATACAAAATGGAAGATCCAGTAAAAAAAATGTTATACACAGGCGTGGGCTTCGCCGCACGTCTTGTCGATGAATTCAGCAAAGCCATACAAGAGCTCGAAAGCAAGTCAAATCCCTATGAAGAAAAAGGGCAGAGTATTGTAGATAATGTGCTCCGCAAAACTGAAAATGAAAGGGCAGAGTTGAGGAAGAAGATCGATGAAATTACCCAGGAGGCTAAAGAAAAAATCGATGATGTAAATTCCATCTTATCCGGTAGCAAAGATACCGGCTCACCATCACAAGACATTTTTGAGAAACTGAAAAAATTAGAAGAAGCGCTTTTTGGGATTGCCAAAAAGGAGGAACCTCCAGTTTCCGATGATGGTGACCAGCCTAAGAACGTATAGTTGATGGCCACCATACACCATCTGCCGGTGGTTAAAACGGCGCGTTATCTATCCGCTGGAGGGCTCTCGAGCAATACAGAAATCGTGTGGATCGCCCTCCATGGCTATGGCCAAAATATCCATTCCTACGCCAAAAATTTTGACACCCTTACCACCCATTCAGCAGACTTTGTTTTGATGCCCGAAGGCCTCAATCGGTTTTATTGGGAGGGGTTTGGCGGCAAGCCTGTTGCGGGATGGATGACCTCCGAGGATCGTGAAAATGAAATCAATGACTACCTCAATTACCTAGAAAAATTATATGCCCTCTGGGATGAAAACCCGGATTTTAAACTTGCAAAAAAAGTGCTGTTGGGGTTTTCGCAAGGCACCGCTACCGCTACAAGGATGATGGCGAAAAAATCTTGTCATTTTGATTCCTTAATCCTTTGGGCTGGACCATTTGCCCACGACATTAATTGGGAAGACGAAGGCAAACCGTTTTTTTCTTCACAAAACTTTATTGTCATCGGCAGTGATGACCCCTTTATCCAGCCTGATGATGTGGCCAAGCAGGAACAGTTTATGAGCCACACAGGCGTGCCTTATCACATGCATAAGTTTAATGGCAAACACGAATTGAACCACGATGTGCTAATGGATATTAGAAATAAAATATTGAGCAAGTAACCTGTTAACAGATAACTCTTTTGAAGTAATCAAGCACTGATCTGAAACCCGTAATTATTTCTGGGAACAGAAAGTATTAATACCAAGAAGGATTTTTAGTGCAATAGCATTTCCTAAGCAATGGTTAAGTTTTTTATTTTGGGGGATGCCTACGGCCCGCGCCATACGCTACTATCTTTTAGGAGCAGGGAACTTACATTCGATTGTAAGTTATTAGAATAGGATTGCAGGTACATTCACTATTTGTAAGTACAAAAAAGCCTGCTCCTAAAAGGATATCCGCTGCTGTCGCTATCCCATTTTATTGAGCGAATAAGAATAGCATATCGCTTCATAATAGCATACCGTATGAACCTGATTTTTATAATCAATCAAGTATAACTAATGACAATTTGGATATATACGATCACTACAAATCCACCAACTATACAATAGTTAATTGATCCAATAATTCTTGGACACTTTAGGTGTAAAAAACGAATCATATTTTTTATTAGAAGGAACTATTTATAACAATATTTTTCTACCTTAATAGTTAGTTTTTTTCCTCATTATTAAGTCTTATTCGATATGTTTTTAGTGCTTTGCTCCTGCAATCATTTGTGAACATCGGATCAAAATGTTTTTTCATTTTATAATAAATTATCTATCCATCATTAGATTGTAGGAGCGCTTACTGGTAGTACCTCCTAGTTGTATTCGCGATAGGGATTGTAAGGGTTTGTACAGGGTTGGCAGGTTCATATTGATAGTAGAAAATCAAAATGTCTTATAACCTGTCAGCCCTGTACCGGAGCGTAAGCAAATCGAGCTTGCGAAGATTCTGATGGCCTTTAAAAAACTAATAAAATCAGAAAGCCCTGAAAAGCCCGGGCCAGAGGCATCGCCATAAACGCATTAATATTATAACTGCCAAAAATTTATAAGCTTATTTCATTCCTCGAAGCAATAATTGTTGTTAGTATGTCCCCAAGCTATTAATTAAATTTGCTTTAGAATTATCAAAGACATTTTTTTGATAAACCACAATTGTTGTCTTGAAAATAGTGCTTACAAATCCACTAAACTAAAAGAGGAAAAGTACAAGTGTAGTAAGGTTGTGGTTCTGTTATCCTTGTTCCCTTTCTTTTCTTTTTACTTCTTCCCATACCGCATCCATTTCTTCGAGATTCATTTCAACCATTTTTTGATTTCTTGACTTAATGATTTGCTCCATTTCTTGAAACCTTCGGATGAATTTTTGATTGGTTTTTTCCAGAGCTCCTTCGGGGTCAACCTCGATAAATCGCGCATAATTGGTGAGTGCGAAGAGGACATCACCAAATTCTTTCTCCATTGCTAATTGATCTTCCTTTTCGACTTCGGTTTTTAGCTCATCTAGTTCTTCGATCACCTTAGCCCACACCTGTTCTTTGGTATCCCATTCGAAGCCCACTTTTTTAGCTTTATCTTGTATACGTAGTGACTTAGGCAGGGCGGGTAGGGAGCGTGGCACTCCTTGCAACGCGGAGTCTTTTCCCTTTTCTTGAAGCTTAATGAGCTCCCAGTTGCGTTTTACCTCTTCTGCATCGGAAACCTGGACCTCTCCGTAGATATGAGGATGACGCCTGATCAACTTATCACATAAGTCATTGATGACCATTGTGATATCAAACTTTTCTTGTTCCTCGCCTATGCGTGCATAAAATACCAAGTGCAACATAAGATCTCCTAATTCTTCCTGTATGCCCTTCATATCACTGTTGGTTATGGCATCAGCTAGCTCGTAGGTTTCCTCAATGGTTAGTATGCGCAAGGATTTAATAGTCTGCTTTTTATCCCATGGACATTTTTCGCGCAGTTCGTCCATAACATCTAGCAATCTGCTAAAAGCTGCTATTTTTTCTGCTCTATTGCTAAAGCGATTCAGAGAGTATGACATTTTATTTGTAATTTGGCAGCAAAATAAATTTTTTACAATGAACTTCGAAATCACAGGAAAGTTGGTAGAGAAATCTGATGCTCTACAAGTAACGGAAACATTCAGAAAAAGGGAATTTGTGCTTCTTACAGAAGAAAACATCAATTCCGCTCAAGGGCCAAGGGTATTGCAGGAATTTTTAAAATTTCAGCTTTCTCAAGCCAAGTGTGAATTATTAGACGCCTATCCTATTAATGCGGATATAAAGGTAAGCTTTAATTTGCGTGGCCGCAAGTGGGAAAAAGAGGGTAGAGGTGGTTATATTACAAGTTTAGAAGCTTGGCGTATAGAACAAGTAGCACCAGTAGTCCAAGGGGGTGTGCAGCAAGGAGCTCCGTATCCACAGCAATCTGCACCTTACCAGCAGCAGTATTCTAATACTTATACACAGCCACAACCTACGGTACAGCAAGTACCAAGCAATAATGACTTTGTAGGTGATGATTTGCCATTTTAATAATTAGGCAATTACTCAGTTTGCATAAATAAAAAAGCCTCGAATTAGTTCGAGGCTTTTTTATATCATTAGAATAGAAAACTGAAAGAGAAGACAGCCATACCTGTTGACTTTTGTACATCAACTGATTGAACTGTTTCGCTACTTAGCGTATAAGGGTTAAATCCATTTTCAGTCCTGCGATGGTTATAAGCAAAATCAAGTGATATCTCCTTGATTACAATTCCCAGTCCACCTGAAAATCCCAAAACCGCGGCATTGACTTCTTCGGAGTTCATAAAATCACTGCTATAATTACCACCGGCTCTTAGGAAATACATATCATTTAGTTTAACCTCGGTACCTACTCTAATTGTATGCTTAGTCGTGTAGGCTTGCTGGATCTGTTCATTTCTATTTTCTTGTTCTTCAATATAGCTATCAAACTCATATCTTATTTGACTAAAATCGGTATATTCATAATCCATGGTGATATAAGCTTTTTTATTAATCAAATAGCCTGCACCAATTATAGCCTTTAATGGTGTGTACAACTTGTAGCCGAATATTCCTTTAGGGCTATAGGCTTCAAAATTGCCTATTCCATTAGGCCCCCAAGATTTACTATAAATGGTAGAATAATATGAATCAGTCAAGTTGATCTTTTGAGGGGTGTGAAAAGCCAGTCCTAACCTCAAATTTTCTATTGGCAAAACTGTTACGCCTAATTTTAATTGAATACCTCTTCCATTCGTTTTTACATGTTCTCCGTATTCAAAGGATTCAAATTTACCAATGTTTTGCTGGCTATCATCCTCACTAAAATCCGAATCTGTGGTTTGATAAATAATAGGAATATTTAATGATGCCCCAATCAATAATTTATTTTTATAGTTGGCGCTGTAAGCAATATTAGCATCTCCTTTACCACCAAAACTATTAATTTCCTCAGATTGGGCAATACCACCATCATTCAGGATGGAATTCCAATTTCCAACATTATTCGCCGTGTCTGGGTCAATTAGGTAGGTGTGATAGGCTAGGTAAGAATCATATAATCTTGGGCTGGTGGTATCATTGCTGATCTCTTGCTCTGTGTAACCATTTGCTTGTTCTGCAAACCAATCTGTAAGGCTATTATGCTCATTAAAACCTTCATAAAAAGTTTTCTCAGCATAGTTATTCACCCTATTATAGCCGAATCCAAATGATCCATTCAGCCATCCTTTGTCTTGCTTTTTTTGTGCATATTTTTTATTGAGGACGACATATGCATTGCTAATGTTTATGGAGCTTTTCTTTCCTGTATTTTCATTACCCAAATAGGTAGCTTTGTTATTGGCAAAATTAAGACCAATAGACATTCCCAAGTTATCTTCAGTGTAAGCTGCCAGGCCTGCTGGGTTGGAGGATGCACTTCCAAAATTGCCACCTAGAGCGGAAAAAGCATTGGACATACCCAATGTTCTTGCACTACCTAAATAATAGTCATTCGAGAATTTTAATGCATCCTCGGCTGATTGACCATAAGTATCAATCAAGGAAATTAGAACTAAGAAAACTGAAAGTATTTTTTTCATTTTTTTATTTTTATGGGACATAAAAAAGCCTTTTAAACCATACAGGGTACAATCTAAAAGGCATTAAGTTTATTACCAAAACAATGATGATACAGCTAATTAGCGTGGCCTATTTACATTTCCACCACCTCCGTTACTGCGGTGATTGCTATTGCCATTATTATTATTGTTATTGTGGTTGTTATTATTATTGTTTTTACTGCGTTCAAAATTATCATTAGAAGGAAAATTCATTGATGGAGAAAATGAGTCGTTATTAGAACTTCTCCATCCAGAATGTTTGGAACTCTTGGATTCTTTTTCTGTTTTATTAGAATTTTCTTTTGAACCTTTTTCAGATTTTGGTGCTTTCATTTCATCTCGGCTATTAGATCTGGAAGGTTTATCTTGATACTGAGGGCGCTCTTGATTAGTAGGGCGTTCCTGATAGCTCGGACGGTCATTTTCTTTGCTTGGGCGTTCTTGATAAATCGGACGGTCATTGTTATTGCTTGGGCGTTCTTGAATTGAATTTTGTCCAGAACCATTATTCATTTCTCCTTTCGGGTTAGTATTGGGTCTTACACCATTTGGCTTCTCAATATTAGAAGGTTGGTTATTGATGTTTCCTGACTCACCCCTAATTTGACTATTAGTAGGTTTAGAAGGCGAATCGATCACAGTAGAAGGAGGTTGATAATTTCGCCCAGGACTTGCCGCAGAACCACTATATCCATTGTTGGTGTTAGAAATTGACCCATTATTTGGGTTGGTTGTGGGTTCCCACTTACCACCGCCATTGTCACTTGGATCAGCTGGATTGGTATAGGCTGCAGGCGGTAATCTCAATCCATCAGCACCTGATGGGCTTGAATGGGAACCATGAGGAGCATAGGTATTATTGTTAGCATATTGATAACCGTTATTATAACCATCATAGTAACCATTATTATAGCCGTGGCCACCATGTCCACCCCAGCCACCATATCCGCCATAACCGTAATTGCCATAGCCATTATACATTCCACAAGTATTACCATATCCATAATAAGGATTGCTATAATACCAAGGGTTATTCCATACACTGTTATATCCCCATCCTGGTGAGTAGTCCCATGCGCTGTATACGGAAGGATAACCCCATCCAAAGCTAATATTGAATCCAGGTCTCCAAGGTCTAAAATAGGACCAACTAGGTTGGTAATAAATACTAGATCCCCACATAAAAGGATCGTAGTCATACCAATAACGATCTACATAACAACTGTTGTAGTAACCGAATCCGCTGTATGGTCGATGGAAACGACGAATCCTGGAACTATAATAAAAGTCATAATCATCATCCTCGAAGACATAAACCTCATCCCCATCATCTTCCTGATCTCCGTAATAATAATTATTGGTTACATAAGTATTGCCCTGTCCATTGCCTGATTGGTATTGATCTGAATTACTAGAACTTCCCCCATAGAGATTGTCGGACTGGCTGAAAACAGGGCTAATGCTTAAAACAGCAAGAATAAAAGCCCCAAAAATGCCTAAAAATGTGGTTTTCATATTATAAAAATTTTCTTATTGTAAAGACGAAATTTTTGATGCAAAGTTTAAAGAAATCTAAGGATTGGGCATTAAATTTTGCAAAATTTTATTCAAAAGTAAATAAAAATTGATTTCGTAACTAATTCAATTCAATTTTTAACATTTATAATGCAATAATTACTAAGCAATTTCCCAATTTGTAGATTGAGTTTTTTATAGATAATACTTGTACAGCCAAAATTTGAGTGATTTTTACTAGAGGATTGTTTTATGTTGATAACTATAGTCCAATATTGATACTTTTGATTTTTGAATGGGTTAATCAAACATAAAACAACATGTTAGCATTGCTTTTTCTTATTAAATTGAAACATAAACTATGATGTTATGCACATTTTAAATTAATTCCCAAGCCACCTTTTTTGCAGTATGTACGTAATTAATTATATTTGACGGATATTTTAATAAAAATATTTCATTTTGGGAAACTTCAATAAATTGTCGCTGATCATTTTGATGATCTATGGTTTTGCGTTTAACATTTTTGGGCAAGGTACTTGGCCTTTAGATACAGCGGGTATCCATATACTTAATGGGGATACTACGATTTGTGGAGGAGGGGCATCAGTACTTTTTACCGCCGATTTCGCACCGTTAAAGGAAACTACAGACTATTTGAATTTGGACATACCATTTAATCCAAGTGATTATGAAGTCTTGGGATTACCTATAGGCTTATCCTATGTTCTTGGAGACGATGTTCCTGCAGAAGAGCCAGTTGTAATGGGCTTTCCATTTTGCTTTTACGGCACAAGCTATTCTGAATATTATGCATGTACAAATGGCTGGATTTCATTTTCTGAAATATTTGCTAATCAGGCAAGCGACTTTGTTCCCAACCCACATCCCGATAATAGTGCGAGTGCCCCTATAAATGCAATTATGTTTCCATTTAAAGATTGGTATCCAGGTGTAACAGGTGGGGTCAATATGTATTATTATGATACAGGCGTAGCACCATTCAGAAGCAGGGTACTTACTTTTTATAATTCGCCTATGTTTCAATGTACCAATATTGATGGTACTTTTCAGGTTGTCCTCTTTGAAACAACCAATATTATCGAGAATCACCTGATAGATGTAAACTCTTGTCCCACATGGGTAGGGGGTGTAGGTACACAGGGGATCGTGAGTCCTGACCCCGATGAGTTTATCATTCATAGTGGTAGAAATTGCACAGTTTTTGACGCCAATAATGAATCCATGCATTATCTTCCGAATGGGGATGATGATTATACAATTACGTGGTATAAAGATGGAGTTGCACTGGCTAATAGCAATAACTATCAAATGAATATTAGCGGTTTTGGCAATGGAAATTATACCATTACTGTGCGTATTTCCTATGGATGCTCTGGTAACTTTTTTGAGGATAGTGTGGTGGTTACAGCAACCCTCCCTAATGTAGTATGGCAAGTGCCAGGGGATCAATGCCTCGATAGCGCACCCATAGATTTAACCACACTCAACCCAGGGGATGGTCAATGGACGATAGCTGGTGTGGAGAATACTATTTTTGACCCCTCCGTACAAGGAATAGGTGTATATGAAGTATGTTATACTGATTGTGGATTGCCTGCATGCCAGAATATAGAAGTCATAAATTTAGACCTCACATGGACAGGATTAGGTGTACAATGTGTTACGGATCCCGCTACTGACCTTACGAGTATTTTCAGTACTGGGGTGTGGACAATTAATGGTGTAGTACAATCCACATTTGATCCTGCAATACTAGGCGAGGGAGATTATCAAGTATGTTACAGTGAGTGTGGAAATGAATTTTGTAATGAAGTGCAAGTGGAATCCCAACCGAGTATCGAATTTGTTTCTGTGCAACCAATATGTGAAAGCGAATCAATTTTCTTGTTACCACAGTTGCTGAGCGCTAATACTGGTACAAATGGAACATGGTCAGGAACAGGCGTAAGCAATGATACCTTATATCTTGCCAATACCATTGATGGTGCAGTAACTTATAACTTATCCATAGGATCTTGCCCTGTAAGTACGGCTAACACCATTGTAAATATTGATGTGCTGCCTGATGCCACTTGGATTGTTGATGTACCCCAAGGAATATGTAAAGGCACATTGGATCTGAATGAATATGTTACTTATCCAGCTAATAGTGTATGGTCAGGTTCTGGTGTAAGTGCACAAGGAATTCTTAACCTCTCCAGTTTAGGAGTAGGTAGCTTTCAAATTACTAGGACTATATCAGCGGGTGAATGCACCAATTCACATACTTCGAATGTTGAAATAGTTGATTGTGGTGGGTATGCTTTACCTACTGCATTTACACCAAATGGAGATCAAATAAATGATATTTTTAAGATCGAACAAAACAGTGCTTTTACTGTTAATGTGTTTAGGGTATTTAATAGATGGGGAACCTTGGTTTTTCAATCCAATGATATAGAGTATGGATGGGATGGAACCTATAAGGGCGTGATGCAAGACATAGGCACATATACTTACCATGTTGTGCTAACTAATACTGAAGGCATTAAGTCAGAGTCTAAAGGCAATTTTGTATTGCTTCGCTAAAGAGCGATTGTAAATAGATACTGGTAGCTAGACACTAGATACTGGATGCTAGACACGGGACTAAGATTAGTAGTATGGAGGTCATAAATATATAAATTACCTAACACTGAACAAGTAAAACTTGTGTACTATAATAAATATAGTAAAAGGCGAAGAAATAAAATCGTATTATCGTAAATCAAAAA